>DATKRQ010000021.1:0-4876 GCA_035532135.1 Candidatus Tyrphobacter sp. | reverse complement strand
AAAAGGAGCCTGAGGGCGCTCAGATTGTTCTTCCGGGCAATGGTCACGAGCTTTTCAAGCCGCGGCCTGATTTCTTTGGCCCGGGCTTCGGTTGTTTCAACTCGCCCAGCCAGAATCAGATTGTTAAGCAAGCCGTTTCTGAAGCTCACTCGATCGCCTTTTTTCCGCCCAAATTTTCGACCCCTGCTTAAATGCCTCATTTCGATTTCGTTTTCTTCTTCGCGGTAATTTCGGCGCCCTTGGCTTCAAGGACGTCGAGGTCGGCGATCTTTTGAAAATGATCCAGTAAAATTTCCGACGCCTTATGAAGGACTTGGGAAGGAGAAAGGGTGCCGTCGGTTTCAATGGCCAAAATCACTTTGTTGTAGTCGGCCCGTTCGCCCACCCGAGTGGTCTCAACCTCAAAGCTTACGTTGGTCACCGGAGAAAAGACGGCGTCGATGGCAATCACTCCCACCGGAAGTTTTTCGTCTTCGCCCGAGCCGATTGGCCGATAGCCCAACCCCTTTTCCACCGTGAGCTCCATATCGAGCTCGGCGCCTTTGGTCGTAAGAGTCGCGATGTGAAGATCCTTGTTTTGAACCTCAACCTCGGCGTTGCCGGAAACGTCTCCGGCCGTCACCTCGCCTTCGCCCTTGGCTTTAAGAGTCAGGACCTGGGGCTCGTGGGCGTGAAATTTGAATCTGATTTTTTTGAGATTCAGGGCGATTTGCAGGACGTCTTCCATAACTCCCGGAATAGTGTCGAATTCATGGCTTACGCCTTTCACCTTAAACCGAGTAATGGCCGCGCCGGGAATGGAAGACAGAAGAATCCTTCTTAAAGAACTGCCGACGGTAACGCCGTAGCCGCGATAGAGGCCTTCGATCTCGAAGATTCCTTTGGCCCCGTCCTCGTTTATTCTCTTCACCGTAACTGATTCGCTTAAATGAGTGATTTCCATTTTATTGATTAAGCATAATAGTCGACGACCAGATTAATATCAAACGGCACGACGACTTCTTTGGGCCGGCCGACCACCTTGCCCTTAAATTCATCTTTATCCAAGGAAAGCCAGACCGGCGGCTCATAGTTCTTCAATTCCTCCCGTCGGACTTTGAAATAGTTGAAATCAGCCGACTCCGGCCTAACCCTTATCTCGTCTCCTTCCCGCAAAAGGAAGGAAGAATTGGTTACCTTCCGGCCGTTGACCCAAAAGTGGCCGTGGCTGATCAGTTGTTTGGCTCTTCGGCGGCCGTCGGCCAGCCCCAAGCCGTAAACGACGCTGTCCAGGCGCCGCTCCAAAAGATCCAAAACGCCTTCGGCGCCCGACTTGCCTTCGGCGTTTGCCGCCTCAAAGACCCTTCTTAATTGGCCGTCAGTTAAGCCGTAAGTGAATCTAATCTTTTGTTTTTCGGCCAACTGGGTGCCGTACTCGCTGACTTTCCGCCTGAAGCTTTTGTTTTTATGGACACCTGGAGCGTAAGGCTTGCGGATCAGGGCACATTTAGGCGAAGCGCACCGGCTACTCTTTAAGCCGAGTTTCACTCCCAAACTTCTTTCCTTCTTTTCTAAAACTTTTTTCATTGTTTTTACAATTAAACTCTCCGAACTTTGGCCGGCCGAGGGCCGTTGTGGGGAATCGGCGTCACGTCCCTGATGACTAGGATATTGAAATGATGATTAAGGAGAGAGCGGATGGCCGAATCTCGACCGGCGCCCACGCCCGAAACAAAAACCTCGATGTTCACTGGCCCGGTTTTTTCGATTTTTTCCGCGACGGCGGCAATCACTTTGGAGGCGGCAAAGGGCGTCGCCTTCTTGGGGCCCGAAAAGCCTAAGGCGCCGGCCGTGGCCCAAGCCACTACGTTTCCTCGCTCGTCGGTTACGGTCACAATCGTGTTGTTATAGGAAGCGGTAATGTAAACCCGGCCCGGATCATATTTCCTACCCTCCTTTCGGGCTTTGGCCGGAGACTTGATATCCGCTTTGACCTCCGATTCTTTCGCTTTTTGTTCTGCGACTTTAGTTTTACCCATAGCTTGCCTATTTCTTTTCTAATTTCTTCTTGCCGCTACCGGCTGTCTTTCTCACGTTCCCTCTCACCGTCCGGGAGTTGGTTTTGGTGCGCTGGCCTCTCACCGGAAGCTTTTTGATGTGCCTCAAGCCTCGGTAAGCCTTGATTTCCTTCAGTCGATCGATGTTTTGTTTCAACGACTGGCGTAAGGCGCCTTCCACTTTATAATTCTTGTCGATCGCTCCTTGAATCCGGGCCACTTCTTCGTGAGTCAATTCTTTGGTTTTCTTCTCGGGATCAACGCGGGCTTCGGTAAGAATCCGCCGGGAAACCATTTGACCGATGCCATAGATGGCGGTCAAGGAAATCAGGGCCTTTTTATTATCCGGAATGTTTACGCCTACGATTCTCATTTTTAGCCTTGTCTCTGCTTGTGCTTGGGATTTTTACAGATAACGAATACCCGGCCCTCTCTCCTCACGGTCCGGCAGTCTTTGCACATTTTTTTAACCGATGCTCTGACTTTCATAAAAAATAAAAAACTGAATTAAAGACGTCGGGTGATCCGCCCCCGCGTTTCTTTTTCGGAAGCCATCTCAAGCTTAACCCTGTCTCCCGGCACGATTTTTATCCGATGAATCCTCATTTTGCCGGAAACGTAAGCCAAGACCTCTCGGTTGTTTGAGAGGCCCACTCGGTACATCGCCCCGGGCAATGCCTCTAAGACAATCCCTTCATCAGTCATTCAAGCGTTGGCATGTTATCACGGATAATCGATTCTTGTCAAACTAATTGACGGCGAGAAAACTGAAAGAAAAGACGACGAGGAGGAAGGCGGCAAGGCAGGAGCCGGAAGCCAAGAAATAAGCCAGGAATATCTGGCTCCGATAAACCGCTTTAGTCAGCCAGAAATTCAATAAGGAAATAAAGCCGCTGGTCGCCACAATTTCGGCCAGATCAAGGCGATCGCCTAAAACTATCCGGCCGGTCAGGGTGTCGAAGTGAAGAATCAAACCGCCCGAGAGATGGACGACCCGGTAAAAAATGAGAACGGCGGAAATAAGGATAAAAAGGAAAGACAAGCCGAAGGCGCTCGCGATAAATTTATTTTTTAGCATCGAACTCACTTTTAATTTCGCGCCGCCACCGGGATTCGAACCCGGGTTACATGGATGAGAACCATGCGTCCTGGACCAGGCTAGACGATAGCGGCTTAGGGCCGAATCCACTTCCCATACTGCCTGACCAAAAGTTTTTTGGCAAGACGCGGCTCGGCCATTATTTCCTTAATAGCCTTCTCCATCCGGACGGATTGGGAGCCCTTGATTAAAACCACGTCCCCTTCTTTGATGAGCGTTTTTAAGAACAGGCCGGCTTCTTCGGCTTCCCCGAAAGACAGGACTCTTTCTTTAGCCAGACCGGCGGCGAGAGCCGCTTCGGCAATAAATTTCGCTTTCGGGCCGACGGTTACGAGCCAATCGACGAATTTAGCCGACAACCGACCGACTTCCTCGTGGGCGTCGGCGGTATATTGACCGAGCTCGGCCATATCCCCCAGAACGGCCACCCGCCTTTTAGCCGAAAGGCTTTGAAGAGTAGCCAGGGCCGACCGAACCGAAATGGGAGAAGCGTTATAACTGTCGTCGATTAAAACCGCTCCTTTTATTCCCGACAAAATTTTCATCCGGCCCTTTTCGCCGGCGTATTCGGATAAGAGTTCCGCCACCTCGACCAGATTCAGGCCCCGGATCAAGCCGACCAAGGCGGCGGCGGCTAAGGCGTAAGCGTGGCCTTGGCCCAAAAGCCCGTCGATCCTCACCGGCACCAAACAGTTTTCATGCTCCAATTTAAAAGAAATCCCGATCGGCCTGAAGTTTTCTTCCCGATTTTCGAAGCTCACTATTCTCATATCCGATCCTTCCCCGAAACCGAAGGTCATCACCTTGGCCCGGGTTTTTTCTTTCAGCGAAAGAACATAATGGTCGTCGTGATTTAAGACGGCGTGGCTCGAAACGCCCAAGCCCTGAATCAGTTTTCCTTTTTCCTGAGCCACTTCTTCGGGGCTGGAATAAAATTCAACGTGAACCGGCACCTCGCCCAAAGCCGTAATCACCGCCAAATCGGGTTTCACGATTTTCAAAAGGTAACCGATGTCTCCGGGTTTGTCGGCGCCGTATTCCAGGATCAAATTTCGGGGATAGGGCAGTCTGATCGCCAGAGCGAGGAGAGATTTTAAAAAGACCCCGAACCAAAAAAATCCGCCGCCGGTCCGATCGTAATTTCCCAGGACGGCCAGAGGCAAACCAAGCTCGTTATTCAAATTCCCGCCGGCCATTCTCACGCTTAAGCGGATTTTTAAAACCGAGTGAATGGCGATTTTGGTCGATGTTTTTCCGGCGCTGCCGGTAACGCCGATGACGAACGGCCGGTATTTCTTGAGGGTAAGCCTCGCCAAAAACTTCAGCCAGCGCTTGAGGGTTCTAATCATTCTTATTGGCTAACATTGTCTGGCGGCACGTTATAATAATTAAGGATGTATTGGGCCAGGTCGTGAAAAGTCGGGACCACCACGCCGGAAAGGGGGGCGCCGGCCGGCTCATTTAATTTCACCAGGATGACGAATCTGGGATTATAGGCCGGAGCGAAACCCACGTAGCTGTCGATCAGCTGGTTCGTATAGCCGCCGGTTTTGAGGTTGGGCACTTGGGCGCTGCCGCTTTTCCCGGCCACATTGTAACCCGAAATTTTTGCTATCGCTCCGTGCAGCACGTCAATGGTCATCATCTTGACCGCTTCCTCGCTTGCTTGGGTCGAGACGACTCGGCCGATTTCCTGGGACGATTCGGAGGCGTCTAAATAAGGGCGCATCATGACGCCGTG
>DATKRQ010000020.1:0-10084 GCA_035532135.1 Candidatus Tyrphobacter sp. | reverse complement strand
GCCCTTAAAAACGGCCTTAAGGTCTGGCAGCCGGTTAAGCCCGATATCGACGGCTGGCGAAAGGAAGCGGGCGAAGTAGATTTCGCCCTGGATGTGGCTTACGCGAGAATCATTCCTCAAGGAATCGTCGAAGCTCCCCGCTTGGGGGTAATCGGCGTTCACCCCTCGATTCTTCCCCAGTTTCGCGGGCCATCTCCTATCCAGTCGGTTATTTTGGCCGGCAAATCGAAAACCGGCACGACGCTTTTTCTTTTGGACGACCAGATGGATCACGGGGCCGTAATCGCCCGAGCGGAGCTTGAGGAGGATATAAGCCGGATAAATTACCCGGAATTAAGCGATAAGCTGGCCCGGCTTTCGGCCGGACTTTTAATTAAAGACCTACCGGATTATCTGGCGGGAAAAACCATCCCCCGGGTTCAGGATGAATCACTTGTCTCGATTACCCATAAATTCAAGACCGAGGACGGCTTCGTAAGTTCCGAAACGCTCGAAGCGGCTCTGAACGGCCAATCGGAAACGGACGCTCAGGAAATCGACCGGAAAATCCGCGCCCTAAATCCCGAACCCGGAATCTACACTATCCGCGACGGCAAGCGGATCAAATTAATCAAGGCGGAAATCAAGGACGGAAAATTGAAACTCTTGGAAATCCAAAAAGAAGGCAAGAAGTCCACTCGCCTATCCTGATTGAAATAAAGAAAGAATTTGGCTAAAATCAGCCAGTAATTGCCGGATCGTCTAATGGTAGGACACATGCCTCTGGAGCATGTTATCTTGGTTCGAATCCAGGTCCGGCAGCACTTCGACAGGCTCAGTGCTTTACGCCATAATATTAATGTGGTGTGGTTTGTGTATATTCTTCTTTGCGATAATCGGAAATTCTACGTTGGTTTAACAGACAATCTTGACAGGAGATTAGAACAACACCGAAAGAAACAATCTTTCTATACAAGGCAATTTTCGATTATCGACCTTGTTTATAATGAGAAATTAAAAAACGCGCCGGGAAGCTGAAAATCGAGAAAAACAGATAAAGGGTTGGTCATCCGCAAAGAAGAAAGCCTTAATTTTAGGAAACAAACCCCTTTTGGTAAAATTAAGTAAAAGCACTGGACGTGGCGAAGACTTGTCGGTTTAATGTGAGTGATGAGCTTGTCGAATCATCCAGGTCCGGCAGCAAGGATAAAACTTAATGCAATTCTAGGAAAATTTGAACGCGCTTCGCGGAGCGAAGCGCGGCTGAATTGGATATATTTCCATATTTCCCTTAGGTTTAGAGACGGAATCCGATTAACGGACTAAAAACGATGCTTATCGACGAGGTAACGGTAAAAATACAGGCGGGCAAGGGCGGCAACGGAGCCGTGGCTTTTAACAAGAACCTCGGTAGTTTGGGCCCGGCCGGCGCGAGCGGCGGAAGGGGCGGAAGCGTTTATTGCGAGGGAGTGTCCGACCTGAACGCTCTCCACCAATTTCTTTTTAAGAAAAGCGTCGCGGCTCAAAATGGCCTGAACGGAAGAAGCCAGTTCCGGGACGGTCACGACGGCGCGGATCTTATTCTCAAGCTTCCCGTGGGGACGGTAATCCACAATCTTACGACCTCCGAGAAGACGGAAATAACCAAGGTGGGCGAAAGGATGCTTTTGGCTAAGGGCGGCCAGGGCGGCCGAGGCAATTTTCATTTCCGCTCCCCCACCAACACTTCTCCGAAAAACTTTGAGCCGGGCACCCTTGGGGAAGGCTTTGAATTCAAACTCGAGCTCAAGCTTATCGCGGACGTGGGACTCATCGGATTCCCAAACGCCGGAAAATCGAGTATGTTGAATGAGCTTACGAACGCCAAAAGCAAAGTCGGCAACTATCCCTTCACCACCCTTGAACCGAATCTCGGCGTCTATTACGAATTGATTCTGGCGGATATTCCCGGGCTTATCGAAAAATCTTCCGAGGGGAAAGGACTGGGAATAAAGTTCCTGCGCCACATCGAGCGGACCCGGATTCTTTTTCATCTTATTTCCTCCGAATCGGCCGATCCGGAAAAGGATTACCGGTTGATCCGCCGGGAGCTCGAAAATTACAGCCCGGCGCTCGCGGAAAAGACCGAATATCTATTCCTCACGAAAAGCGATCTTTTAAGCGAAAAAGAAATCAGGGAAAAGTTAGCCGTTTTAAAGAAACTGAATAAGGAAGTCTTGGCGGTCTCCATCCACGACGAAGAAAGTCTTAAAAAGATGGAAAAAATCCTGAACGCCATCAAGACGGAGAAAATGGCGGATTCGGACCAAAAATAAAAATGCCCCAAAACGAAGTCATCCTGAGATTCAATAAGGTATCGTTTGAATACGCGCGCAACAAACCTCTTTTGGACGAGGTGGATTTTTCCGTCCGCCGAGGGGCGAAAATCACCCTAATGGGCCAAAACGGCGCCGGCAAGAGCACAATCTTCAAGCTCATCACGGGTCAGTTAGGGCCGGAGTCGGGCGCGATTACCACGGCTTCGGCGCTTACCATCGGTACGGCAAGACAAGTGATTCCGAGAGAGCAGACGGGTCTTTCGGTAAGGGAATTCTTCGAAAGCGTTTTTCCGGGGAAGGTCTACGATATCGATCCGAGGATAGACAAAGTCTTGGAGGCGGTGAATCTCGCGGCTCCCCACGAAAGACTCCTTAAAACCTTTTCCGGCGGCCAACAGGCCCGCCTGCTCCTCGCCCAAGCATTGATACAGGATCCCGATCTCCTTTTACTCGACGAGCCGACGAATAATCTCGATAAGGCCGGTATCGCCCACCTCACCGAATTCCTCGTGAATTATAAGAAGACGGTCATCGTGATTTCCCACGATTCCGATTTCCTGAATTCCTTCACCCACGGAGTCATTTATCTGGAGTCTTTCACCCACAAGATCGAGCAATACGTCGGCGACTATCTGGACGTGGTAAGGGAGATAACGCTCCGAAGAGAAGCCGAGGAAAGGAAAAATGCCCGCCTCGAAAAAGACATTGAGCACCGGAAGGAACAGGCCGGCTTCTTCGGCCAGAAGGGAGGCCATATGCGCGATGTCGCGAAAAAGATGAAGGAGAAAATAACGGAGCTCGAAGAGGAAGTCGTTGAGGTGAGGAAGGAAGACAAGGTGATAAGGAATTTCGTCATCCCCTCCGAGGAGGATCTTTCGGGCGTCATTATCGAGATAAAGTCGGTTTCCGTTATTAAGAATCACAAACCGACGGCGAAAAAAATAAACATCGCTCTCCGCAAGAAGGAGCACTTGCTTCTGACCGGCCCGAACGGAATCGGCAAAACCACCCTCCTTGAAAAAATCGCGGCCGGCAAGGCGGAGACCGAGCGCGTCGCCCCGGGAGTGAGAATCGGCTATTACCGGCAAGATTTCTCGAACCTCGACTTCGAGCAAACCGTCTATCAGGCGCTTAGGGAATCGGCGAAGACCGGCGAGGAAGAGCGACTGCGCTCTCTGGCGGCCGGATTCCTGCTTGACGCCGAGATATTAAAAAGCAAGATAGGCTCCTTGTCCGAGGGTCAGAAGGGCCTGGTCTCTTTCGCGATGCTTGCCTTAATGAAGCCCGGTCTTCTCATTCTCGACGAACCCACCAATCACATCAATTTCAGGCATATTCCCGTAATCGCCAAAGCGCTCGACAAATACGATGGAGCGATGATACTTGTAAGCCACGTGCCCGACTTCGTAAGTCAGATAAGGATAGATCAGACGCTTGATCTGGAGAGCCTTTAGGGCCGAGAGCGCCTCGTCGGATTCCCGTATCCCTGTCTTCGCGGCCCCGAGCCGCTAAAACGGCTTCCCGTTCTTCGCGGACCGGACCGGCTGAAGCCGGGCCTTGTGGAAGGAGAATATCTCGGGCGTCTTGGCCTGGGACTCGTAAACTCGCGATAAGGCGTTTTTTCTCGGCTCAGACCGTGCGCCGGCGGCAGTTCCGGAAGCTTAGAAGGGGGCAGGGCGATTTTTATGAGGCGCTCGATATCGCGGACGTCGCGCTTTTGATCGGGCGTCGCGAATGAAATCGCGTGGCCGCTCGCTCCGGCCCGGGCAGTCCGGCCTATCCGGTGGACGTAATCCTCGGCGTTCATAGGCAAGTCGTAATTTAAGACAAGCTCGATATCTTTGACATCGATTCCGCGGGCGGCAATGTCGGTGGCTACGAGGACCCGATACCGGCCGTTTTTGAATCCCTCAAGGGCTTCCCTCCTCTGGCCCGGAGACCGATCGGAATGAAGTTCCGAGGCGGTGTGCCCCAAGGCGCGGATGGAGGCGGCGATTCTTTTCGCGCCGAACTTAGTTCTTGAGAAGACGAGCACCGAACCTTTGTATTCGTAAAGCAGTTTCTCAAGGAGTCGGGGCTTGTCGCTCTTTTCCACGAAGAAAATTTCCTGAGTTACATTTTCGGTAACTGTTCCCGAGCGGGCAATCTCGATCCGGACGGGAAGCTTCATGTAAGAATTGGCGATGGAGACGATTTCCTGCGGCATTGTCGCTGAAAAAAGCATCGTCTGCCGTTTGTGGGGAACGGCGGCCAGAATTTGCCTAAGCTGGGGAACAAATCCCATATCAAGCAGTCGGTCGGCTTCATCGACGACCAGAACGCTAGTCGAGGCGAAATCAATCGTTTTGCGTTTCAGGTGATCAATCATTCTTCCCGGCGTGCCGACCACGATCATCGGATTCCTACGGAGCGCCTGGATCTGCCGGAACATCGAATCCCCTCCCACAAGGAGGGCCGTTCTCACGCCTAAGGGAGATCCGATCTTGGACAGCATCTCTTCGACTTGGATGGCCAATTCGCGGGTCGGGAGGATTATGAGTCCGCGCTTACCGCTCAAGGCCGCCTGAATCATCGGAACGCCGAAAGCAAGCGTCTTCCCGGTGCCGGTCTGGGCCAGCCCGATAATGTCCTTGCCTTCCATAAGCGGCGGGATGGATTTTTCCTGGATGGGCGTCGGAACCTTGAAATCAAGCTTGTCCAAGACGCCTAAGATACCCGGCGCGATGCCGAGACCGTGAAAGCTCGATGGGTTAGACATCGGCGGATATTTTCGTATATTGTCGCATATCCCGACTATAGCCCTAATAAGTTTTATTGTAAAAGATGGTTTGATTACGGAGGAGCTCGGAACAAAGGGTGCCGGCAACCGTTATACTCTTTCACGATCGTGAGAAGGTATACAAATTTCAGAGTGACGCTTTTATAGAAGTCCTATATAATTAAAACGGTTTGGAATACCTCAAAGGTCGATAAGAAATTTTTAAGTTTTACTAAAACTGACTATGGCAATGTGTTCCAAATGCAACGTCGAGCACGAGCATGATCGCGATGCTTGCGGGTGCCACTGTCATGATTGTCATCATGACGGGCACGAAGGCAAGAAATGCGAATCGTGCGAGTGCGATAAGACGCAGGCATAGAATATCAAAACCCCGCCGGAAGGCGGGGTTTTTTGTCCCCGCCCTTGGAATGACGCCTTCAGAGAAATTTTATATAATTAACGCATGTGGTTGCAGGCTAAAAGCTATCTCATATATTTTCTGACGGGCGGCATTTTTACCGTTCTCATTGTCGCGCTTGAAGAAAACGGTTCGCGCCTACTTTCGGGATTCGCCACCCTTATGCCCGTTTTCACCTTGGTTGCCTATATTTTTATCGGGGAATCGCGCGGCGGAAAGGCCGTGGGTCAGCACGCCTGGTTTGTGCTCATCGGCACCATTATTTCCTGGGTTCCCTATATGATTCTTGTGGCTTATCTCGCTCCGAAAATCGGTTCCAAGTGGGCAATCGGCGCGGGCCTTCTCGGATTTTTCGTCTTGGCGGTGATTTATCTCGCGATTGTCTATCACTATCGTCTGTTCGGGGAGGTCTAATTAAGTTGATTGAGGCTTAGGTTTTTAAAACTGGATTCTGGATGGCGTCATCCATAAGACAAAAGCGGAAGCGGAGGCCGACGAGACGGAGCACTTCGACGGCAAAACCACCGAATAAAAACTCGCGACTTAGAACGGGTTTTATCTATTAAGAACGACTATCGTGAGATTCAGGTAAGTCGCGAAAGCGACCCAGACAAGGTATGGAATAAATATCAGTCCGGCCATTTTGCTCAGTCGGTAAAAAAGAACGGTTATTGCGATAATCAAGGTCAACAGGAGAATGATTGTTGCCAGGCCGAGAACGGGGTCGTGTAAACCGAAGAAGAAAATTGACCAGAAGAGATTAAGAACGAGACTGAGGCCGTAGATTACCAAAGCGGAATTTACGCCTTTGGCCGCGCGCTTTTTCCAAATTAGCCAGGCGGCGATGGCTATCAGGGTATAGAGGGCTGTCCAGACCGGAGCGAAAATCCAATCAGGCGGACTTAGCGGGGGTTTGACAAGAGAAGCGTACCAGACGGCCAGAGCCGGAGTGGTAAAAATCGAACCCGTAAACCCAACGGCGTAAGCCAAACCGAGGGAAACAATCAAGCTTAAAATACCCGCCAAATTTTTACTTTTTCTCATTGTCTAATCAAAACAAACAAACCAATAAGAAGGAAGATAACCGAGATGAATTTTTTAAACACGGGTTCGGGGATTCTTTGTAAAAGCCGCCCGCCGGCGAGAGTCCCGATAACGACGCCCAAAATGGCGATAAGAATCAACGGCCAAAAGGCCAAAATCGCAGACCATTGAACGGCAAGATAAACGGGCAAGCGGGCGATATCGACAATTAAGGCGATGCCGGTGGCCGTGGCCACGAAGGATTGGGGGTTAAGGTCGAAACCGAACAAGGCGGCCGAGCGGATGCCGCCCTGGTTTCCGACGAGACCCCCGAAGAAGCCCGAAAGGCCGCCCATAAACCAAGCAATGATTCCCGAAAAGCGAAACCGGCTGGAAAAACCGGAGAGGCCGACTAAGCCGGCGAAGACAAGAAGGCCGCCAAAAACATCCGTGAGAACGGCGTTATAGAAAAAATTATGGAGCAAGGCGCCGATTAGGCCGCCTAAGGCGCTCATCAGGCCGAAGCTCAAAAGGACTTTCCGGTTGATTTTTTTCCGGAGCAAACCGAAGCGGAGCGCGGTACCGGAAAAATGAGCGACTGAGACGCAAGCGATGGCTAAGCCCGTGCCGGTCTTCAGAGCGAAAAGCGGCGTCAAGAAACTCCCGATGCCGAAGCCGGCCAGGGAAGCGACGCCGCCAGCAAGAAACGAAACCCCGGCCAAAAAAACCTGGTAAATCATCTGTGGCTTAGAAAATACAAAAGACCGCCGGTTAAAACGGCAACGGTAATTAAAAGAATCAATCCGGCTTGAAAGAGACCGACTTTTCTGAATATCTCTCCCCTTTCCATTGATTAAATGATACCATTTACTTTAATTTAACCCAATGAAAGTTTCCACATTATGCTTCGCCATCAAAGACAACGAAATCCTTTTGGGAATGAAAAAGCGCGGTTTCGGCGCCGGTAAGTGGAACGGTTTTGGCGGCAAGGTGAGCGAGGGCGAAGGAATCGGGGCGGCCGCGGCCCGGGAATTGGCCGAGGAGTCGAGTCTCGCGGTCGAAGAAAAGAATCTCGAGCCGGTGGCGCTTTTGAACTTTTTTTTCGAGAAGGAATGGGTTTTCCAATGCCACGTTTTTCTGGTTAGGAATTGGATGGGCTCGCCGCTTGAATCCGAAGAGATGAAGCCTCAGTGGTTCCAGATTAAGAATCTTCCTTTCGATGAAATGTGGATTGATGATCGTGAGTGGTTGCCGCTGGTGCTTTCAGGAAAGACACTTGAAGCCGATTTTTATTTCAATTCCGACGGCAGCGCGATTAACGATTTCAACTGGAAAGAAAAGTCGTTTTAGGCCAAAATTAGGTCGGGATGAAATTCAAGAAGACCGTTCTTAAGCTTTTTGCCATTGCCCTGATTCTCGCCGGCGGATTTTGGCTTTTTACCGGACTCAAGGAGAAGGCGGCCTTAACTTCGAAAACTCCCATAAGCCGGGTTTCCTATCTGTGTAAAGGTCAAAAAACAATCGAGGCCGCTTACTACACCGGCCCGCCGGCACCCACGCCAAAACCAGGAGAACCTCCTCGGCCCACCGGAAGCGTTGCTTTAAAACTCAGCGACGGTCGGAGTCTGGAGTTGCTCCAGACTATTTCGGCGAGCGGTATCCGGTACGCGAATCAAAACGAATCCTTAATTTTCTGGAGCAAAGGAAACGGCGCTTTTATCCTGGAAAACAACCGGCAAACCTTTATGGGTTGCATCGCCCTCTCGCCCGATCCCGGCAATCTTCCCCAGGCTTACGCCGACGGCACCGAAGGCTTTTCCGTCCGTTATCCGGCCGGTTATAAAATAAACACCGATTATCGTTATCAGGAGCTCGGTCCGGGCGAGGAAATCGGCGGCGTTAAATTCACCATTCCCCAATCAACGGCTACGGGCACCAATCTTTCAGGCTACGACACCGGTGTCTCAGTCGAGGAAATCCCCAACACCAAAGACTGTCAGGCGACATTTTTCGTCTATCCCGGGGCAAAAGCGGAAACCGTAACCGACGGCGGCACTCAATACTCAGTGGCGACCTCAACCGGCGCCGGCGCGGGGAATTTCTACGAAGAAAAAATCTGGGCCATTCCCGGTACCAATCCCTGCGTGGCCGTGAGATATCTGATTCACTCGACCAATATCTATAATTATCCGCCCGGGGCGGTCAAAGAATTCGACCGAACGAGCCTCCTTAATCAATTCGATGAGATTAGGCGTTCTTTAATACTCGCCCCTTAAAATCAGTTCCTTCCTTTATTTTCTTCAAGGCCACGAGATAAGCGGCCTCTCTTAAGGAGATCTTCTCCTTAGCAATCTCATAAACCTTATCGGTTGCGACATTCATTTTCTCTTCCAGTTTCTTGAAGACGGCCTCCTTGCTCCATTTTTCGCCCTTAACGTTTTGAAACCATTCGAAATAACTGACGGCAACGCCGCCGGCATTCGCCAGGACATCGGGTATAATCTGAACCTTTTTCCGATTCAGAATTTTTTCAGCCTCAAGGCTGGTCGGGCCGTTAGCCATTTCAAGGATTATTTTCGCTTTGACTTGAGCCGCGTTTTCCCGAGTTAGGGCGTTTTCTAAGGCCGCCGGAGCGATAATATCCACTGGCAGGGTTAAAATGCCCTTGGGACTTATCTTCTTGGCCTCGGGGTGGCCTCCGGCTAAAGTCCCCTTCTTCTCTTTCCAATCGATAAGTTTCTGAATGTCCGTAAGCCCCTCGGGAGCATAGAGGCCGCTTTTTGAATCGGAAACCGCCACGATTTTGAAACCCATTTGATTTAAGAAAAGGGCCAGGAAGCTTCCGACGTTTCCGAAGCCCTGGATGGCGACGGTAAAGTTTTCGGGCCGGCGGCCGGCTTTCTCGATCATTCTTTTTAAAACATAACTGCCGCCCAAACCGGTAGCTTCGGTCCGACCCTCCGAGCCGCCCTTGGCGAGAGGCTTCCCCGTAACGACAGCCGGTGTCTCCTTCCCCCGAAGCCGAGAATATTCGTCTACGATCCAAGCCATAATTTTAGGACCGGTGTTTACATCGGGAGCCGGCACGTCCAATTCCGGACCGATTATAGGGAAAAGTTTTTTAGTGAACTCCCTAGTCAGCCGCTCGAGCTCTTTCTCCGAGAGATCTTTGGGATCGACCTTGATTCCTCCCTTGCCGCCGCCGAAGGGAACATCCACAATGGCGTTTTTAACGGTCATCCACAAGGCTAAGGCCTTAACCTCTTCCATATCCACTTGGGGATGATAGCGAAGGCCTCCCTTGTAAGGCCCGAGAACGTTGTTATATTGGACTCGAAAGCCCTGAAAAACAGTCGCCTGACCGTTATCTCTCTCAACCGGAACCGAAACCTCGACAATCCTGTCGGGAGTCATCAAGCCGGCGGCGATCAGCGGATCCAGCGATATTTTTTTCAAGGTGGCCTTAAGATGGGTTTGGGCTCTTTCCCAAGGATTATCGTTCGTTGTTTTTTTATTCGTCATACCTATTAATACCTTCGGTGTCGTTTAAAAGGTGCCACGGAACGCTATAATTCGAATACGGAA
>DATKRQ010000019.1:0-18014 GCA_035532135.1 Candidatus Tyrphobacter sp. | reverse complement strand
CTTATTATTGAGTTCAGTTAATTTTATACTTCCGCTGTTTGGAAGGAATTTTGAACCATCAACCAAAAGCCATCTTCCTTTCTTATCTACCCCGATAAGAACAGGTTCGTATTTATCCTTATCGATTGCCTCAATAATACTTTTGGCGGACTGTAAAGAAATTTCATGCTCGGCCGATTTTCCGCCAAAAATAATCCCGACCCTGATTTTCTTTTCCATCTTTGTGGACCCGAATGGGATCGAACCATTGGCCTCTTCGATGTGAACGAAGCGCTCTACCACTGAGCTACGGATCCCTTGTCTAATCAAGGGTAAATATAAATCCAAAAGGCGCCCTTCTCAAGAAGGGCGCCTTTTCTCTCCGAGGCTATTGAAGTTCGACCGTCGCGCCGGCTTCTTCAAGCTTCTTCTTAAACGCTTCCGCGTCTTCCTTTTTCAATCCTTCCTTCACCACCTTAGGCGCCGCGTCAACCAAATCCTTGGCTTCCTTCAGGCCCAATTCGGTCATTTCCCTGATCGCCTTAATCACGTTTATCTTCTGCTCTCCGGCGGACTTGAGGAGGAGGTTGAACGAAGTTTTTTCCTCAACCTCGTGGGCCCCCGCCGCGACCGCCACGGGCATGGCCGCCGAAACGCCGAATTTTTCTTCGAGTGCCTTAATCAGCTCGGCTAATTCCAAGACGCTCATCTTTTCGATTTCTGAAATGAATTTTTCTTGTTCCATTTTGTTTTTATACTCCGACTCGCTTTAAGCGGACGGACTCGCTTCCTTTTTCGACCTTTCACTCAAAACATAGAGAAACATTCGGATGGGCGAAGCCATCATCTGAACCAGCTGGCCCAGGAGCGCTTCGCGGGAAGGCAGCTGGCCGATGGCTTTGACGGTTTCACCGGTTACGGCTTTGTTGGCTTTGAGATCAAAGCCCCCCAAAATTTTAAAGAGAGCGTTTTCCTTGGAAAACCTATAAAGGACGCCGGCCGCAGGCGTGAGTTCACCCCGGGTAAAAACGGTTCCCACCTGGGACTCGAACCGAAGCGGATCATAATCAACCTTGGTTTCCCGGAAGATAATCTTAAGCAGCTGCTTTTTAATGACTTCGAAAGTCGAATCGGCTTCGCGCAAAGTCCGGCGCAATTTTACTAATTCCTCGGTTTTCACCCCGCCGAAATCGGCGAAGATAAGGGCCTGAGACCTTTTAAGTTCGGCCGCGGCCACCTCGATTATCTTTTTCTTTTCCTCTTTTGTTTTGGCCATAAAAATAAAAAAACCGCGTGAGTCCGCAGTTTCCATTCGAGTTTCCTCGGCGGGTCTTAAGCCTTCCGGCCGCCCCTCTCTTTGGGAGAGTCCGGCTCTCGCCGGCGCTGTCTGTGGACTAACTAACCAAATAGTAGCAGAAATCCAATTCCCGGTCAATCCCCTACTTCAATTTGGCTTCTTTGTGAACGGTATGCTTCCGGCAAGTCGGACAGTACTTCTTGAATTCGAGCTTGCGCTCGACTTTCTTCCGGTTCTTGCGGGCGTAATAAAATAGACTCGCGCAAACCGCGCACTTCAGCCTTATTAAATTATCCGATAATTTTGATTGAGCCATAGCGTCGTAACTCTACTTAATTTTCCGAATTAACGCAAACTTATTGAGCCGAGACCGGGGATCGAACCCGGGACCTTGCGCTTACCATGCGCATGCTCTGCCAACTGAGCTATCTCGGCTAACCACTCCATGAGAATATTCCTGGCCCTGGTATTGTTATAGTAAACGCTAAGCACACCGAATCCACTTTTGTTTTTGTAAGTGCCTTTGGTTCCTCTGTCAATAATACTCGATTTATAAAATTGACTTGTTTTTATATTGAGGGCTTTTCTCCAAAAGTCGATCGCTTTATTTTCGTTTGAACCAGCGCTCAGGTGTAGTTCGAATTTCAGATCGTCCGTTTTCAAACCGATAAATTTTTGGAGGAAGGCGAGAAAAGTTATCATAAGAAGCGGATTGGTGTTGCTAAGCTTGATGGAATTTTTATTAGCCTTATTTCCCTCTCCCCAATATAATCCAAGACCGACCCCGAACGCCATAGCTTCTTGAGAATCTTTGGGTAAGTGAATTTTAAACTTGTCGCCGTCTGGATTGTTTCTAAGATAAAGGGCCTCGCTTATGCTTCTTTTTTTAACGCCGTATTTTTTAAGCCAATAGTTAACGCCTCCCTCGGAACGCCTATAAACTTTCGATATCTCCGGCACCGACAATTTTTGGTGAAGATATAGATCGGCTAAAGTTTTTTTATTAAAACTTCCAGTCATGTTTTTTAATTTAAAACAGAGCCAGGGGTGGGATTCGAACCCACGACCTACTGTTTACAAAACAGTTGCTCTGCCAGCTGAGCTACCCCGGCCAACGCTCTGGTGGGCAGGGAGGGATTCGAACCCCCGTAGCCGCTTGGGCGTCAGATTTACAGTCTGATGCAATTGACCGCTCTGCCACCTGCCCGAACTCTTGAATCTTAAGAGATTCCAATGGCCAAATCAAATAATTTCAATTATTGATTTTCCGCTTGCCGTGGCGAGCCAGCTTTCCGCTCACGAAATTATCGATTTTAAGGATTACAACCCTTATCTTTCTCAGGCTTTTTTCACCCAACCTGATCAAGAACTCATCCAATTTCTCGAGCGGAATATTGGCCAGCCACCTTCTGAACTTCGAGCCGTTTTCCTCGTCATCGGCCACCCTGGGCATCGCGAGGGCCAAGAGATAGACCAAAAGGCCTAAAGACACGACAAAAACCAATTGAACGACAAAATCGTACATCGAATTTTAGATCTCGTAGCGAGTAAAGCGTTCCACTTTGATATTCTCCCCCACCTTGGCGATGGTGGCGATCAGAAGATCGTTTATGGTTTCCTTTTCGTTCCTCACGTGCAGCTGTTTTAAGAGCTCATCGACGGTCGCGGGATTCATAGCCGCGATATGGGTGACAATCAAGTGAGCTAATTCTTTAAAGGGTTCGGAACGGGCGACGAAATCGGTTTCGGCGTGAATTTCCAAGAGAACGCCGATGCGGTTGTTGTGAACGTAGGCTTCAATCAGGCCGGCCTTGGCCTCGCGGCCGGATTTCTTTTCGGCGATCGCCACCCCTCTTTTTTTAATCAGTTCGAGGGCCTCGGCAAAATTTCCACCGGTTTCGTCAAGGGCTCTTTTGCAGTCCATCACGCCGGCGCCGGTCGTTTCCCTAAGTTTTTGAACGTCGCTTGCCTTGATCTCAGCCATTAATTTGTTCCTTAATTTCTTCTTTGAGTTTATTGACGGCCTCCGCCTCAGCGGCCAACTTTCTCCCCTCGGCTACCGCCGCCGAAAAGGCGGTCAGGAGATCGGCTATCGCCTCAACGCTCCGATCGTTTAGGGGTATGGGATAATCAATCAAGGTGGGATCGGCATTGGTGTTAACGGTGGCGATGGTGGGAATGTTCAGGCGTCTGGCTTCCCGGGCCGCGATTTTGTGGGCGTTCAGATCTAAAATAAGGACGGCCGCCGGCAAACGGCTCAAATTGAAAAGTCCGCCGAAGAACTTGTCGAACTTATCAAGCTCCTTCGCAATCCCGAGTCTTTCTTTCTTGGTATATTTTTCCAGGTGGCCGCTTTCCTTGTCCTCCTTCATCTTCCGCAGGTGGTTCAGCCTGTTGTTAATCATTTTGAAATTGGTCAAGGTGCCGCCCAGCCAGCGCTCCGTGACATAAGGCAAGCCGAGTTCTTCGCCTAATTCCTTAGTCAAAGTTTTGGCGGCCGGCGTCGTCCCCACTAAAAGGACCAAGCCTCCCTCTTTTATCCTTTCTTTAAGAAACGAAGCCGCCCGATCCAGGGCCTCCATTGTCTTCAGCGAATCGATTATTTCGACTCCGGATTTGGTCGCCAGAATGAAAGGACGCATTTTGGGGTTGGTTTTCGATTTATTCAGCCCATAATGAGCCCCTAATTCCAGAAGATGTTTGAGCCGTCCTTCCGCGGCTATCGGCAAAGCGGGGGCTTCGGTCAGCGCTTCGTCCTCGTCCGTTAAGTCTTCTTTAGCCTCAATTTGAATCGTTTCTTCAGTGCTCATGCCGGGAATTATAGGGGCTTTTCTTCCGATGCGCAACTCTCCAGGCTTTGATTGACTCATGGTCGCCGCTGAGAAGAACAGCCGGCACCTTATATTTCCGTTTCCCGATTCGGATCTCGGCCGGGCGGGTGTAAACCGGCACCCCGACTCCCAGGCGCTTTTCCTCAAGCGATTCCTCTTTGCCCAGGACGCCTCTAATTTTCCTTGAGACGGCGTCGATTACGGCGAGCGTCGGCAGCTCTCCCCCGCTCAAGACATAAGGGCCAAGTGAGATTTCCGTTACCTTAAATCCTTCTTTCTTAAGGATTACTCTTACCCTCTCGTCCAAGCCCTCGTAGCGGTCGGCGATAAAAACAAGCCTCTTTTTTTCGGCTAATCTTAAAGCCGCCTTGTCATCGAATTGTTTTCCGGCCGGCGAAAAAACAATCACTTCAACGTCGGTTGAAGGTTTTACCCTTAGGCTTTTTACCGCCCGCCAAACCGGTTCCGGCTGAATCACCATGCCCGGCCCGCCGCCGTACGGCCGATCGTCCAGTCGGCCCGAGGGAGCGAAGTCTCTTGGGTTTATAATCCTTGATTTAATAAGCCCCCTTTTCGCGGCCCGGCCTAAAATGGATTCTTTAAGATAAGAAATAATCGGTTCGGGGAAAATGGCGATGATGTCGAATTTCATTGAAACGATTTTTTTATTTTTAGTCAGCGGAGGCTTTGGGAGCGCGGGATTGACCCTATTTTAATCACGCCCGCTTTAGGCGGGCGTAATCACGGGTCAAAGCCGGACCAAATTATTGATCCGCTTTTTCTTCGTCGCTGCGCTCCGGTCTTTCGGTCGGGGCTTCGCGCCTCGGCTCGCTCGTTCTGGAACGGCCTCCTTCCGGCTCTTCGATTTTCAACGTAACGCGAGCGTTGTTTTTAACGCCCACTATCCTCAAGAGAGAACGGATGGCTTTGGCCGTGCTGCCGTCCCGGCCAATAACTTGGCCCATATCCTGAGAATTAACCTTCAGGGTTAAGAGGACGCCCATTTCGTCTATCCTCCGTTCGACCACCACGTCTTCCGGATGGTCGACTATCGATTTAATCAAGAAATCCAAAAACTTCTCGTCAGCGTATTCAGCCATTTTGCGATGCTCGTTTCTCGACCTTTATTTCTTCTCTAAACCGCTATCCGATTTTCGAATCAAGTGGCCAACCGTTTCCGTCGGTTGAGCGCCGTTTTTAATCCAAAAAAGGATCCGCTCGCCCGCGAGACCGGATTTTTTGGTGTGGGGATTATACCAGCCCAAGTCTTCGATGAATTTTCCCCGGAGCTTCGATTTTTTCTCCTGGACAATCACCCGAAACGACCGCTGGTGTTTCTTCCCGATTAATTTCAATTTAATAGCCAACATGCTTTTTAAAGATAAGGAAAGATCGGCCCCGTGTCAAGACAACTTGAGAGAGAGAAGCCGCGAGGTGCCATCTTCGGCCATCGTCACCCCGTAAAGGATGTCGGCCGCTTCCATCAGGGCCCTATTGTGAGTCACCAGGATAAACTGGGTTTCCTTGGCGAATTTTCGGATTATCTCCCCCAGGCGCCTGGCGTTTTTCTCGTCGAGCGTCGCGTCGATCTCGTCCAAGACCAGGAAGGGCGGAGGACTGACCGCGACCAAGGAAAACAAGGCGGCCACCGAAACCAAACTTCGCTCGCCGCCCGAAAGGGCATCCAGGCTCTTGATTCTTTTCTTGGGCAACGAAAGATCGATTTCGACCCCCGCTCCGGACTCGCCTGATCCGTCGGCCTCCTTCCCCTCTTGGGCCGGCGGCTTTTGAAGGACCAGTTTTCCCCCGCCGCCTCCGAAAAGCAGTTTGATGAACTTATCGAACTCCTCGTTGATTGTTTTGAGGGAAAAATAGAATTTATCGTGAATCTCCTTTTCCAATTCGCCGATCAGTTTTTTTAGATCGTTTATTGATCGGTCCAGATCGGCCGTTTGCTCCGTGAGGAACCGATAGCGATTTTCGGTTTCAGCCGCTTCCTTCATCAAGCCGTCGTCAATTTCTCCGATAGCCGCGATTTCGGCCCGCAACTTGGCTATCTCCCTTCTCGTTTCTTCGCCAGCCTCTTTTTCCGCCGAGGAACCTCTGAACTCCTCGACTTCTCGGCCGGCGGCCCTGATTTCTTCTTCTAGATCTTTAAACCTGAAATTCAATCTTTCTTTTTCCAGGTCGATTTTGCTTTTCCGCTCTTCAATCAAAGAAATCTTGCTTTTTTCCTCCTCGAGAACGGCGAAGGCTTTTCTGAATCGGCCATTGAAATCGGCCAGCGACCGGCTCAATTCCTCTTCCCGCTTCGCAATTGATTCAATCTCAAGGTCCAGCTCTTTGAGCTTGGCGTTTAACGCTCGCTCGTTTTCCTCTTTTTCCGGCGCCGCTTCTTCTTTTCTCCCCTCAGCCAAAGAGACAATTTTTTTCAAGCCGATTATCAGTCTAGCCGCGTCCTTTTCCTCGAGAAGAAGGAGGGCTGTTTTCTTTATCTCCGCCACGATTTCTCCGAGGCGCGGTCGGTCAGGCTCGGCCCGGGCTCCGCCCAATTCCCTCAGGGCTTCCAGTTTGCCAAGCTCTTTTTCTAGGAAGCTTTTTTCCCGAGCCAATTCCGTCCGTCTAAGTCTTGATTCGCCGAGCAAACCGTTGACTTCGGGCTCCGAATTCCTTATTTCGGCCAGATTTTTTTCGGCGGCCTTAAGTTCGTTCCTTCGGGCGACCTCTTCGGCCAGAACACTTCTTCCCCCAACCTCCAATTTTTTTCCGGCCTCGTCGAGCTCCCACAGGCGGGAACCGTAAAAATCCTTTTCCTTGTTTTTAAGTTCCGAGCCGAGCCTTTCCCGATTTCCATAACGGGCGGTTTGGCGCCTCAGGAAATTGAGATGGGGCTTCAATTCATCAATCAGAGCCCTGGCCTGATCGATGTTCGATTCGGAATTTTTTAAGCGGCGCTCCGCTTCCGCCTTTTTGAGCCTGAATTCCTTAAGCCCCAGGATTTCCTCGATCATCAGCCGCCGGTCGGCAGGAGAAGCTTTGATGAAAATATCACTTTCCCCCTGGGTGACGGTCGTGAGACCTCTCGCTCCCAAACGGGACTTGGCGAAAAAATCAATAATGTCTTTAAGCCGCATTTCCGATTTGTTCAAAAAAATCTTGGTCGAGCCGTCCCGAGCGGCCTCCCGAGAGACAACCACCTCCTTGAAATCGACCGGGAAAAAGCCGGAGCTGTTGTCGAAGTGAAGAGAGGCTTGGGCCAAACCGGCCCGGGAATGCTTCGGTGTGCCGGCAAAAATCAAATCTTCCGTCCGCTGACTCCTCAGATTCTTGGCTTCCCGTTCGCCCAAAAGCCAGCGCAAAGCGTCTGTCACGTTGGATTTACCCGAGCCGTTCGGCCCGACGATGGCAATCACTTGGCCGTGAAAATCTAAGCTGGTTTTATCGGCAAACGACTTAAATCCCTGAAGTTCCAGCTTCTTTAAAAACATCTCGCTCTTTTAAAAACCTTATTCGCGGACCGAATTATCTTCGGCTGGCTCGCTTTTCCCCTCTTCTTCGTCCTTCGCGGTCTGGGAAAGCATCCGGCGCAATTCATCGACATTGATTTCCCTTCCGGCCGGGTGATCCGAATGGGCCACTTCGCTCCGACGCGGTCTTTCTGGCCTCGGCCGGCTTAGGATGTCGAGTCCCTGTTCTCCTCGTCGTTCCGATTTATCCTCAACCGAATCCTTGCCCGATTCCCATTCCTCATTTATTTTCCGGTCCACGATTTCCTTGGAAGTTCCGTACTGGCGCTGGTTGTTTTCGATTATCTCCTTGTCATAAAATATTTCGGGTAGCGGCCGGGGCGGCAGCGATTCGGCCGAAAAGGGATGGGAGGCAATGCCGTCGATCATCAATTTGATGTAAAAATGGTGCTGAGAAAGATTAACGAGATCGGTGGCGGTAAATTCGGGCATAAATTCTTTTTCCAAAAGCTCGGAATCCATTGAGCCTATCCGGAAAGATAGAAGCGTGCCGACGTTCCCGAAGATGGCCGGCCTCACTATCTCGTCCAATTGCTCGACATACTGATGGGCCAAGATTAAGTTGAGGCGGTATTTCCTGGCCTCGGATAAAATTCCGGCGAAGGATTCGGTGGAAAAGTTCTGAAACTCGTCGATGTAAAGATAAAAATCCCGCCTTTTTTCCTCGGGGATGTCTACCCGGCTCATAGCCGCGAGCTGCATCTTGGTAATCATCATCGCTCCCAGAAGAGCGGAATTATCCTCGCCGATCCGTCCTTTGGAAAGATTGACGATGAAAATTTTTCCTTCATCCATTATTTTCCGGATGTCGATGGTGGAATGGGGCTGGCCGATAATCCGCCGGATCAGGGGGTTGGAGACGAATTGACCAACCTTGTTTTGAATGGCCGCCGTCGCTTCCGATTCCAACCGCTGAGTATAGCGGGCGAATTCGTTCACCCAGAAGCCCTTGACCACCGGATCGGTCAGCCGGGAGACCACCTCTTCCCGGTAATTCTTATCGGCCAAAAGGCGCATGATCCCCAGAAGGGTCGAGCCCGGATACTCCAGAAGGGAAAGGAGGGAGTTGTTCAGGATGTACTCCATTCTGGCCGACCAAACATCGGGCCAGATCTTTTTAAAGACCCCCATGATGCTTGAAGCGATAATGTGGTAATGCTCGTCTTTGACTTTTTCCAGGGGGTTAAAGCCGACCGGATGTTCGGTATCGGCCGGATTGAAATAAACCACGTCTTCCAAGCGGTCTTCGGGAATAAATTTCAAGATTCGTTCGGCAAAGTCGCCGTGCGGATCAACCACTCCCACCCCCCGGCCGGCCCTGATGTCTTCGATAACCATATTTTCCATAAGGGTCGTCTTGCCGGAACCGGTTTTACCGATAATGTAAAAATGCCGCCGCCGGTCGTCGGTTTTTATTCCGAATTTAGTCTTGGCGTTCCGGAAATTGGTCTGAGCGAAGATAGTGATGTCTTTTTTCTCGTTTTCCATGAAGTTATTTTAACCTAAGGGCAAGTTGGCCGGAGGCGTGCCCTTCTTGGCTTCAAGCGGATTTAGTTTCGGAGCGCTTACCACAAACGCCGGCGGATGATACAGGGTGGCCAATTCTTCGGTGTTCAAAACCGAATCCTTGAATTTAAGAGACTGGGCCATCGGTAGAACCGGGGTCCGTTCCCGATAAGCAGTGAGTAATTTTCTTTTTCGGTCCAAAAGACCGGATTTCCGGAAGAGCCGGCGGATGTGGTCCGGATCAATCATCGTCCAATCATTCGGCTTCAAGCCGTTCAGGGTCTGGCTGCTCAAAAGCCGGAAGGCGCCGTTCACCGCCGTCGTGTGCGGCCGGCTCGATTTTTCGAAGGTCTCCTTTTTATCAAGATAGACGAAGCGGACAATCGTATCGAATCCCAAACGGGAAATTTTTTCGCCGACCACCTTAATAATCTCATTTTCATAATGACTTGGGAAGCGTATCTTTTCGTTATTTTCTTTCGTCTCGCTGCCCCAGGTCGGATGGACCACCGGCGCCTGAATGAGATTTTTCATAAACTCTCCGACGCTCGCGCCGAAAACGGGCTTGGCCGGTTTCCCTCGGCCGGAAATTTTATCGATTTCCTCTTCGCCCTTCTTCTTCCAGGTGTCGTCGGCCGGCTTGATGACTAACTGTAGCCACATTCTCTCCTCGTCTTTCAGACGGGACATCGTCTCGGTAATGACCGAGATGGGATCGGTGATAAACTCATCTTTGGTTGATTCGAAAGAACGATAGGTTTTTATGGGATAAAAGCTGTCCCGGGCCAGGAGATAATCGGTGCCCGAAACGTCATAATCCGCGTCTATCATTTCCGGGCGAACTGCCGAGACGTAATCCTCGACTTCGTTGATCTCCACGTCCGGATACTGGGAGAAAAGGGCGACTTCGACCAGATTTTGGTGATCAACCTGGGCGCGGATATAAAAATGGACGCCTCCCCTGTCCCCCACCAATTCGAAAGAAAACCAAGGCATCACCTTGCCCTCGAAGTATCTCTTGGTAAATCGTTTCCAGGAAGAACCGTAAATGGCGTAAAGGCTGGCGAAGACGTGCTCCATCGACAAAATCGATTTCAGGTTGTTGCGGGGAATCCGCACTTCCAAGAGCACCCACTGCCGGCTCCGAACGTGTTCCAGCGTCTTCTTCCTGAGCCATAAGTCTCTCGTAAGGAAAAAAACGACGAGGAAAAAGGCGATGAGGCCAAAATCGCTCAGAAAGACCGATGAGATGCTGTTGCTTAAACCACCGAGCGTCAAGGTCATTACGAATTTAAATCATAGACGCCGCGCCGAATCAAAACAAAACGCGGATCCTTGATTAATTCGTTATGCACGGTGGCCGGCGAGCGATAGGCGCCGCCGATTTTATTAACCTCGGTCGCGATTTCGCTGAAGTGGAGCGGTCGGCCGATTTTTTCAAGCACCAGATGAGCCCTATCCCTCACCGTCTTGGGATTAACCGAGGACCAGTGCCTCGGTCCGAGATCGCCGTAGGGCCCCACGCCGAAATTTTTGGAGATGGAAAGATAATTCAAAACCAAAGACGCTTCCAAATCGAATTTCTGCTTGGCGAAAGAAAGAAAGCCGTCGAAGTCCGATTCTTCTTTCTTATTAAGATAGGCCACCAGCTTTTTAGCCTTACTGAAGGAGGCCTCGTCGTTGTGCCAAACATCGTGAAAATCGTTGGCGGAATAGACAATGACGGGCGTCTCCAAAACCTCGGCCAAAAAATAAAGAGAGTTTAAAAAGAGAGCCTGAGGGCGAGAAACCTTCCAGAGCCAAATCAGGTCCTGGGCCAAAGAATCGGCCCGCCTCACGTGGCCGACCGAATCCAGATAATCGTTAAGAGCCTCGGTGAGTTTTTTGGCTTTCTCGTCGAGCGCGATTTTTTCCCGGGCGGCCTCCAGGGCTTTTTCCTCAATCTGCCTCACCCGCTCCCTCGTTAGCTCGTAGCTTTCCCCAATTTCGGCAAGCGTTTTGGGTTCGGCTGAAGCGAGGCCGTACCGCTCCCTTAAGATCTGGGCCGACCGGCTATCGACGGCCGTAAGGGCGTCGCGCGTCAGTTTTTCGATATCGGCTGAGTCAAGAATCAACATCGAGAAAATGATACAATTTTATTGACTAACGGTCAAGTCTACTTATTTTTCTTTTCGGTCATCACAAGCAAAGGACTGGCGACGAAAATGGAAGAATAGGTGCCGACAATCGTACCGATAAGGAGGGTGAGGACGAAGTATTTCAAGCTTTGGGGGCCTAAGAAATACAAGGCCAGCAAAACCAAAACTAGGGCCAGGGAGGTGTTTATGGAGCGCCTCATCGTCTCGTTGACGCTCCGATTCACTATCTCTTTGAGGTCAATTTTGCCCCGATTCAGACTCAGGTTTTCCCTGGTCCGATCAAAAACGACGATGGTGTCGTGAACGGAAAAGCCCATTACCACAAGCAGGGCCACCACGAAATTGGTGTCGGCGGAGGCGCCGAAGAACTTGCCCAAAGCGGCGTAAACGCCGGCCGGAATGATGACATCATGAAAAAGGGTACCCAGGGTAATCAGGCCGTATTTCCAGGAGCTCACCGGCCGGGAAACCTTCCTGAAGGCGTAAGCGATATAAAAAGAAACGCCGATTAAAACCAGGAAGATCGCCCAAAGCGCCCGGCTGGCCAATTCCGAAGAAACCGAGGGACTCAATGACCAGAAGTCGACATCCTGGACACCCGATCCGAACTGGGTTTTAAGTTTCTGAAGGTCGGCCTGGCGATTCGATTCCGAAAGCTGAGTCAAGGTCACGGCATAAGTCTCGCTCGGGGCGTCGTAGGCTACCGAGACTCCTTTGAAGCCCAAGTCGGACTCGAAGAAATTCTTGACCGCGGCCGGCGTCGTCGCGGGAATTTTGACCTGCCAAAGGGATCCGCCGGAAAAATCCACTCCCAATTTGAATCGGAAGAGCGCCATGCTTAAAAGGCTCAAACCGACCAGGGTGAGTGAAACAAACAGAAAAATTTTTCGATGGCCGATGATGTTAAGCATGATTTCTAATAAAAACTTTTAAGAGGGTTCGGGTGATGAAGATGGCCGAAAACATGCTGACCAAAACACCCAAGCCCAGCGTCAAGGCGAAGCCTTTCACGAATTCCGAAGTGAAAAAATAGAGGATGGCCGAAGTGATGATGGTCGACATATTCGAATCGCGGATGGAAGGCCAGGCCCGCCTGAAACCTTCTTCGATGGCCGCCGCTTTCGAGGCGCCCTTTTTAAATTCTTCTTTCATCCGCTCGAAAATAAGAATGTTGGCGTCAACGGCCATGCCAATCGAAAGAATGAAGCCGGCGATGCCCGCCAGGGTAAGGGTGAAGTTCGGAATAAGCTTGAAAAGAGAAAGGGAAAGAAGGATGTAGGCGAGGAGAGCCAAATCGGCGAAGATGCCGTATTTGCCGTAGGCGAAAAGCATGAAGAGCGCGACCAGTCCGGCGCCAATCAAGCCGGCGATTAGAATGTTCTTTAAGGAATCGGCCGCGGCGGAAGCGTTCACGGTTCGCTGGTTTACGAGCTTAATGGGCGCGGCGAGTGCCCCGGCGTTAAAGCGTTCGACTAAGGTCTGGGCCACCGATTGAGTGATGCCGCTGCCGGAAATCTGAGCCTGTCCGCCCACGATCTCCGATTGGATTATAGGACAGCTGCCGTTGGGATCGGCGGGAAAAACGGGAGCGTTATCGATGAAGATGCACAACGGCTTACCCACGTTTTGGGCCGTGATGTCTTGAAAAATTTTGGCGCCGTCGCTATTCAGATTGAAATTGACGAGCGGCCGGCCGAGGTTATCGAAACCCAGAGAAGCGCTCGTGATATAGCGGCCGGTGAGATTGGTGGAAACGTAAGTCTGGGTGCTCGTAGCTCCCGAAGTTCCGATCGTCCGGAAATCGAGCACCGGCGTTTCGCCGATCTGGCTGATGGCCTGGCTCAAATTCTTAACGCCCGGAAGTTCAACGAGAAGCTGATAATCGTTCCCGTTTTTAGCCACCGTCACGTTGGGTTCCGAAACGCCGTAAAGATTTATCCGCCGGGCAATCACGTCGTGGAGGCCATTTAAGACCGAAGTGTAATCGCTGGGATTTACCTTTGAAAGATCAACGTCGTAAACCAATGTGCTCCCGCCGGCTAAATCCAATCCCAAGCGCCAAGGCAGAACCTGATCGCCGAAACCGGTTGGAGAAACGAAAAAATAGCCGGTCGCGGCCGCGGCTGCGACAAGGAGAATGATTATTAAATTGGCTTGGAAGCTTTTCATGAAGTCCTCGTAAAAACCCTAGTCCGCCCACCAGGACTCGAACCTGGGACCGTTTGCTTAAAAGGCAACTGCTCTACCAACTGAGCTATGGGCGGATGAATGAAGCCGCCGCAAATTCATTTCTGAAACATTATAGGACGACTTTTCTTGATTTGGCAAATAAATGTACGCGTCCACCATATATGGCACTCTTCCGGCGTTAATTGATTGGTAATATACCGCAGTGGAGAAACCTGTCCAAGAGCGGCATGTGGACGTTCGGTGTTGTACCACAACAACCACTCGGAAAGTTTCTCGTTGAAGGCGGGAACATCATCGCGTAGAAGATATCTGTTGGGCATGATGAAGTCCTCGGAGATGGTGCGGTTAAACCGTTCCACAGAGCCGTTCATCTTGGGACAGCGCGGATAGGTATGATATTGGACAATATTAAGGTTTTCGCAGGCGTTTCTGAAACGATCGGCAAACTCGGAGCCGTTGTCGGTCTGGATGGGGGCGATGGGTATGGGCGAGACCAACGCATACTTTCGAAGCAGGTCCGCGGCGGTGGCCGAGGAATGTTTGGCGTATGCTCCGGCAAAGGCAAATTTGGTTTTGGTGTCGAGGGCCGTGACCACGTATCTCCTCGTGCCATCGATGAACCTGACCACGGTATCGAGCTCCAGGCAGTCCGCGCCTTTGGGCCTGCGTTGTTTCTTCACTTTCCGTCTCTTAAGCTCATGCAGTTTGCCGGTCGAAGCATGGAGCGTCATCCGTCTTCCGCTAGGCATCCGGCCCTGACGCTTGAGGTCGGAGATGACGCGACCGACGGTGGAGACAGAGAGATTCGAGCCTTGTGATTCAAGAAGGGATTTAAGCTTCTCCTTCCCCAAGCGAGGATGGAGTTTCCTTTGAGCGACAATGAACTCTGAGATGACGGTTGGCGTCTGTCTCCTTCGTCTTCCCTTGGGCGCGCGGCTCCGGGGAGCTAACCGCCGTTCGTCCGCAAGTCGCTGTCAACGAAACAGGGTTCGGCGCGAGACACGAAATGCCTCTTTGGTCGCAACTAGGCCATATTTTCTCCAGAAGCTAAGCACTCTTCTCCGATGCAGCTCGGCCGGGCTCTTCAGACCCTCTTCCCAGGACTTCACGATCCCCTTGGTCCCCCTTAGTTTATTGAATATTCTCATTACTCCTCAGTGTACCCGAGGAGTGCCATATGTATCTGAACTTGTGCAGGAAAAAAGATTAGGTAGCACATATCCTCACGCCGTCCCAGACCCCCTACCTCACCTCCGCTCTGAGTTTACCTTTCAGTCCTCTTGTTATTTTCTCCACCTCTCTCGAAACTTCGTCCGCTTCAAGCGTTTTCTCCGGCGACTGGAAAACCAGCCGGAAAGTGAAATGCCGCGGATCGAAATAATCAATCAACTCGATGTCCGAAAGATCTTTGGCGTTGGTTTCGGAAATCGTCTCCAGCGCGTCGGCTACCCTTGTTTCTCCGGGGAAAACGAGAGAAATATCCCTCACGACCGACGGATATTTGGGCAGGGGCTCGTAGCGGTTCTCGGCGCTCATCAAGGGAATGATTTCGTCAAGATTTAATTCGGCCACCGCTTCGCCCTTTCGCTTGCCGGAGCTCAAATAGCCGAGCACGCGGTGATCGCCCGTCTCTATAAGTAGTCGTCCGCCCTCCGGCCGCAGAAAAGCGTCGAAGGCCAAACCGCCCATCAAATGCTCCACCGCTCCCTTAACCCTAAGAAGCGGATCATTCGCCTTGCTCCAGGAGGCCAAGCCCAGATGAAGCGTCTCGCGGGCTTCGCTGAAAACCCGGCCGATCTCAAAGATGTCCGCCGATTCGAAATACTTGGCGTTTTCAGCCAGGTTTTTCGCGAGACCCGTGGCAAGCTCCGAGCGCAGATACTTCTTATCCGCCGCGATCGGATTTTCAATTTCCAGACTTCTTTTTTCCTTGGCCGAATAGCCGATGACCCGTTTCGATTCTGGCTCGTCCGAGAAGGAATAGTTATAAACCTCGCTGAAGCCCGCCTCCTTCAGGATAAGTCTGACCCACTCCTTGATTTTAACCGAATCGCTTCCTTCGGCGGGTTTCAGAGCAACAACCGGCGCCGTAAGCGGCACCCGATCATATCCGTAAAGCCTGACCACTTCCTCGACCAAATCCTCGGGCATCGTAACATCAAGCCTCCAGAAAGGCGCTTCGACAAGAAAATCATCCGCCGGTAACTTTTTCGGCTTTTGGTCCAAAATCCTGAATCCCAGAGATTCGAGATGGCTTTTAAGCGTTTTTGAATCGAGCTTCAGGCCGGTTAGGCTGGAAAACCCGGCCGGGCCGAATTGAATAACCTCCCGCGACTGCTTTTTGGGATAAACTTCGTAAACATCCAGCAGTCTGGCTTTGGCGACGTCTTTTAGGAGAAAAAGCGCCCGATTCAGGCCGTACTCGGCAAGCTCCGAACTCAAGCTCCGAGAAAATCTGGCCGAAGCGTCCGTTACAAGATCCAGAGCGCGCGAAGCGGCATAGATGGAACCGGCTTCGAAATTGGCCGCCTCAACGACAATCTTTTTGGTTTCCTTGGTTACCTCGGCCCGCTTTCCGCCCTTAAGTCCGGCGATAGCTAGGGAGCCTTCTTCGTCGGCGATAACTAAAATACCTTTGGTCAAGGAAAATTTCTTCCCGTCCAGGGTGACAATTTCTTCCCCGGGCTTGGCTTCCCGGACAATGATCCCGCCCTTAATTTTTTGAGCGTCGAAAGCGTGAAGCGGCTGACCCGTTTCAAGCATCGCGTAATTCATCACGTCCACCACGGGATTAATCGGCCGCAAGCCGCAAGTGACGAGCGTTTTCTTAAGCCCATCGGGCGTCCGACCGGGGATTCCCATATCCAAAACGGCGGCTAAATAGCGGGGAGTAGATTTAAGATTCTCCACCCTCACTTTTATTTCTCCCCGGCCTTCGGGCCAATTGATTCCCCGGCTCAATCCGGCCGGAGATTTGATTTTCAGTTTAAAAATGGCCGCCGCCTCCCTCGCTATTCCCCAATGCGAAGCGCAATCGGGATAGCGGTTCGGAAGAAGGGAAACATCGAAGGCGTCGCCCGCGAGATCTTCGGTTTCAAAAGACTTCAGGTTCAACCCCTCGATTAATTTTTTCTTGGACGGCAGACCGGGAACCAGTTGTTTGATTAGAGAATAGCTGAAACGCATTTTAAAATTGATTAATAAACCTCAAATCACCCGAGTGGAAAAGCCGGATATCGGGAATGCCGTATTTAATCATCGTCAGTCGATCGAGACTCACCCCGAAAGCGAAGCCCTGCCAGTCGCGCGGATTGTAATGGGCGGCTTCGAAAACCCGCGGATGAACCATCCCCGCCCCCATTACCTCGAGCCATTCCGATCGCCGGCTTTGAGCCAAGGTTTTCAGATTAGCGTTACCCTTCTTGTCCGTTTTCAGTCTGATATCCACCTCGAGACTCGGTTCGGTGAAGGGAAAATAGCTCGGCCGGAAACGAAATTCGGTGTCCGGACCGAAAAGCTTCTTAAAGAATTCGGAAACGATGAATTTCAAATTGGCCAGATTGACGTTCCGGCCAACCATCAAGCCCTCGACTTGGTAAAAATTGGTTTCGTGCGAGGCGTCGGTCGCCTCGTACCGGAACACTTTGCCCGGCGCGATTATCTGGAAAGGCGGCTCGTGCGACTCCATGTAGCGCACCTGGACAGCCGAAGTCTGAGTGCGCAAAAGCCGCTCGTCTCCGCTCTTCGATCTCTCCTTAAGCCAAAAGGTGTCCTGCATTTCCCTGGCCGGATGATTGGCCGGCATATTCAAGGCGTCGAAATTGTAGCGCTCGGTCTCTATTTCCGAGCCCTCGACTATCCCGAAATTGAGCGAGGAAAAAATCTTTTTTATCTCGTCTTCCACCTGAGTCAAAGGATGAAGATGCCCGGGCCTGGGTTTCAAGCCGGGCCGCGTGATATCGACAGCCGACTCGTTGAGTTCGGTTAAGAATTCCTTCTTTTTGAAAGAGACGGTTTCTTCCAGTTCTTTCTTTAGTTTCTGGGCCGCCGGGGCCGCCTGTTTTCTCTCGGCCTCGGGTAAATCTTTCAGGGAACGCAAAAGCTGATTCAAGGCGCTTTTCCTTCCCAGATATTTCAAGCGGAACGATTCCAAATCGGCTTCGGTCTTTATGAGCTCCGAACTTTCAAAAGCCTCCCGGCGCAAATCATCGATACTCATCTTCTTAATATAATAGAGGAGATTTTTGACAAATCAAGAAGTTGCCTTTAAAATTAGAGCGAATTTAGGTTTAGATAGCGGGGTAGAGGACCGGCACCTCGGGAGCCCCATAAGCTCCAGAAGCGGGTTCGACTCCCGCCTCCGCAACTAATTACGACGCGCCAGCGGGGTCGAACCCGAAGGGGGGGTCGGGGAAAACGGAATTTCCCCGTGGCGGAAATATTAAAACCGAGGGGTTTTAAAACGGAGTGGCGAAATTCAAATCCCAAGCTTCCTGCCTGCGCGGGCAGGCAAACCTCAAAATTTTGGATTGTCATTTTGAAATTT
>DATKRQ010000018.1:0-10253 GCA_035532135.1 Candidatus Tyrphobacter sp. | reverse complement strand
AAACTCCTTGGTCAAGGTGTGAATCAGCATCCGGTTGGCCGGCAGGGTAACCGCCTCCGAAGCCTGAATCACCCGATTCACGTCATCCCGATAAATCTCGGAGTTGGCGTGGGAAACGGCGATGATTCCCCGGGAAGACTGCATCTTGACGCCCGTCCCGTTCACTCCCAGATAGATATTGCGTAAAGCCGGCTTAAAATCCCGGCCGATTTCCGCGAGAACTCCGCTAAGGCTCTCTAGGGCCTCGCGAGCGTCCACAATCACCCCCCGGCGGAAACCCTTCGCCGGCCGACTTACGCCTCCTCTCAAAACAAGCGTTCGGCTTTTTGCCGACGGTTCAGCCACCACCGCCCTGATGGTCTCCGTGCCCACGTCTAAGCCTAAAATTTGATTTCGAGCCATTTATTTCACGAGCGAAGTTAAAATCCTTTGTTCTTCCTTTTCCATCTTCATTCTATCACTTGCCTTAAGGTGATTAAAACCCAGAAGGTGAAGCAGGCCGTGAATCAGAAGATAATGAAAGTCCTCCTTGTGTTTGGCGATATAGTCGGGGTTCAGATAGACGTCTCCGAGATAAGGCGATTCGGCCGCGGGAAGCGAAGGAAAATCGGCCGGTGACTCGATAGCCAAGACGTTAGTCGTCTTATCGACGCCTCGGTATTTGCGATTAATATCCTTGATTTCCCGGCTGCTTAAAAAAAAGACACCGGGGGTTCCCTTGCGGTGTAAAAATTTTAAAACGCGATTGGCGAACTCGTTTAACTCCCCTTCGCTCGGCTTGGTCATCCCGTCGAGAAAATTTAAAGCCGACCAAATTTCTTCAGCTTTTTTAATTCTTCTTGTTTTTTAGCCCGGTGCACGGCCGAAGCTTTGCGTTTGGTCCGGCTGATGTTCCTTTTTTTGAAGCGGCGGTTTTTGGCTTCAACCAAAACCCCGCTTTGTTTCACTTTTTTGGTGAAGCGGTAAACCAGGGCCTGAGCCGGCTCTTCGTCTTTCTTTTTAATCACAATGGAAGGCATCTTGGGTAATTAAATTTGGTTTATGATTTTCGACTTGATTTCTTGAAGCGACTCGCTGGGGATGTTTTGCACCAGGAAGTGAAGAGACCGGCCGCCATCGTTTTTAAATCTGGGAATGACGTGAATATGAAGGTGGTCTATCGCTTGTCCGCTTATCTTACCATGATTGATGCCAATCGTAAAACCCTCGGGCTTCAAAGATTTCTGAAGAAGCTCGGTGGTCTTTTTAAGAGCCAGAAAAAGCGGCTTCACCGCCTCGTCCGGCAAATCCAGGATATTTTCCGCGTGGATCTTCGGAAGCACCAAGGTGTGCCCCGGCGCGATGGGATGAATGTCTAAAAAGGCCACCGCCGCCTCATCCTCGTAAATGATTTCGGCCTTGAGTTCTTTGTTGGCCAGCTTGCAGAAAAGACAATCCATCTTTTAGCGGCTAATTCTTCTTTTGACCTCCTCGACCATTTTGGTCAGGGGCACCGCTTCTTGGACGCCTGTTTTCATATCCCGGATAATGATGCTTTCCTCATAGCTTTCCCGCTGGCCGAAAATCAAGGCCAAGGGCGCTTCGGCCTTGGATGCCAATTCCATCTGGGCCGAAAGGGAATCTCGGCCGAGTTCGGCCGCGACCGGCACGCCGGCCCGCCTCAATTCTTCGATAATCGAAAAACTCTTGCGCTTGGCCACTTCTCCCACGTGAATAAGAAATATTTTTGGTTTTATCCTGCCCGGAGACAAATTGCCGTTTTTCTTTATTACCTCGACCAGACGATCAAGTCCGATCCCCACTCCGATGGCCGGCGTCGGCCGGCCGCCGAGCAGTTCGGCCAGATAATCGTATCTGCCTCCGCCCGCGAGGGACGCCTCTTCCTCCGCGGCAAATATTTCAAAGACCGTCCGGCTGTAATAGTCGAGCCCCCGGACCAGGCTGGGATTAAGAACGTAGGGCAAAGAGATCTCGTCCAAATACTCCAAAACCGACCGAAAGTGGGTCCGGCAATTCTGACAAAGATGATCCAAAACGCTCGGGGCCGACGCCCTGAGTTCGAGACATTTTTTATCCTTGCAATCGAGCACTCTTAAGGGATTCGTCTCCAGTCGCTTTTTGCAGTCCCGGCAGACATCCTGTTTTTTATAGAACTCGACGAGTTTTTTCACGTAATTTGGCCGGCAGACCCGGCAACCGATGCTGTTTATCTGAAGGGAGATGTTTTTTATCTTCAGACCCTCCAGAAATCTGACGGCGGCGGTGATAACTTCGGCGTCGTAGACGGCGTCAGCCGAGCCGATGACCTCGAATCCGAACTGGCGAAGCTCCCGATAACGCATGGCCTGAGGGTTCTCGTGGCGGAAAAGCGGACCGAAATAATAAAAACGCTGGGGTTGGGGCAAGTGGGAAAAGCCGTGCTCCAGATAGCTCCTCATCACCGGAGCCGTGTATTCCGGCCGCAGGGCCAGCTGGCCGCCGCCCTTGGTTTTAAAAGCGTACATTTCCTTGTCGACGATATCGGTGCCCTCGCCCACGCCTTTGGCAAAAAGCCCGGCTTCCTCAAGAATCGGCGTCTCGATCCTAAAGAAACTGTAATACTCGGCCAGTTCCCGGCCGACCGAAATAATTTTATCCCAAAGCGGCCAGTCGGCCGGCAGGATATCCCTCATTCCTTTGAGCGACTGGAAAGAAGGATTGGCTTTCTTTTTCGCCTTAGCTTCCTTGGGTTTCGGGGCTGGCGTTTTTTCTTTTTCTTTCATTTAAACTAATTTTTTTGATTGGCGCTCGAATAGGAAAAAATCTTAAATTCCGTCGGCGGCAGAAGCCTCACCCTCACTACGCCCATCATTAGATTGGCGGCCACCGGCCCCCAGCTGCGCGAGTCATAGCTTACGGCCCGATTGTCCCCCATCACGAAATACTGGTCCGCCGTCAAATCAACCGTCTCGTTCCCGCAACTGTCCAGGCTATAACTCGAGCTGAGGCAAGTCTCGGTTCCCTGGGGAAGATAGGTTTCGCTGAGCTCTTTGCCGTTAACGTAAACGCGACCGTTTTCAATCGTCACCTTGTCGCCGGGCAAGCCGATAATTCTCTTGATGAAAAACTCGCTCGGATCCTGGGGATAGCGGAAGACCACCACTTCGCCCGTCTTCAGAGACTCGAATCGGGGACTTAATTCGTCAACCAAAAGATAATCCCCCGGACCGAAGTTCGGTTCCATGCTGGATCCCTGAACCACGAAGGGCTGGGCGACGTAAGACTTAACGATAAAAACGGCCGCGAGGGCGATAAATAAAATTTCAGCTATTTCGAGGACGGCTAAAAACTGAGAGCGCTTCATAAAATATATTCGGCAAGATGAATTCTCGAGAGTATAATACACCAGAGAGCAATGGACAAGAAGAGGCTGATCGTGGGCTTGGGAAATCCAGGCAAAAAATATGAATCGACTTATCACAACGTCGGATTTCTCGCCGTCTCGGCGCTGGCCGGGAAAAGCGGATTGAGACTCAGGCGGCCCGGACTCAGAGCCAAGTTCCAAATCGCCTCCGCCGGCGGATTTTTCCTAGCCAGACCCTTGACCTATATGAATGAATCGGGGCAAGCGGTTAAGGCCGCCTTGGCGTATCTTAAGCTTTCGCCGGCCGATCTAATCGTGATTCATGACGAAGCCGATCTCCCCGCCGGACGATTTAAATTTGCCTCGGGCGGCCAGTCAGCCGGCCATAAGGGGATCGCTTCCGTTATCCATTGCCTGGGAACAACCGACTTCTCCCGCCTGAGAATCGGAGTCGGTCAACTTCAAGATCCGCGCCTCAAAGCCGGGGATTTCGTCTTGAGGAAAATCGCTCCAGGCGACCTAGAAAAAATAAATTCGGCCATCGACCAAGCAATCGGAGAACTGGAGTCCGGCTCAAGTTAGAAATTTAGATTGGTCGGCGTGAAACTCAAACTGAAAGAAATCGTCCCGTCCGGCTGAGGCAGAAGGCTGGAGAGCGGAAGATTCAAATTGGCTATCTGGGGCAGTTTGGCCAGGCCGTCCCGAAAATTAAGGATGGCCGCCTGAGTGGCCGCCGTGCCGGTCACGGAAACCGGCTGATTCGATCCTTGAACAGAAATGCTGGTAAAGGCAAGGCCGGAACCGGCCAAGCTCTGGAGCTTCGCAAGAAGCGGCGATAAGCGAGAAAGGGAAGCGGCCGCCTTTTTGTTGGCGGCGATCAAGCCGTTAAAATTCGCGGCTTGATTTTGGAGACTGGCCAGACTGGAACTTATGGCCGGGTTCACGGCCGAAGAGGAAAAATTCCGGGAAAAGCCGGTTAAGAAAAAATAAGAGCCGAGATAAAGAGTTAAGACGACGGCGGTAAAAATCATCGCCGTGTTCCGCCAAAAATAAGAAAAGTTGATAATCCGCTCTTCTTCGTAGAGACGAAAGCTGGTTACCCCGCCGAGATCGATTTCCGAACCATCGGTCGAACAAAATCTGACGGCCGCCCCGATGGGAGCGTTCACTTCGGCCGGAGAGATGACTCGGACCTCCGTCCCGGGAAAAGAAGCCGAAAGAGCCGCCGTTAACTCCGGCCCCAGCTGGGAAGTGATCATTTCCATCCGTTTAAGATTTTTTCCGGCGTGCCCGAGATAAAAGTTGACTATCTGTTGGATCCGATCGCTCAGCTGACTTTCTATCTTGACCGGAGAAAGCTCGATGGTTTTCTCCCCGGTGAGCCAGGGAGAAAAATAGTGGAAAAACAGTCTCCCCTCTTCGGCGATTAAGTAGTTCACGCCCCCCGAGGAAAGCGAAACCAGAAGCTCGCTTTCGGCAAAGTTTTTTTCCTTTTCCAGGAAACTCCTCAACAGACTGAAACTTTGACACTCAACCGCCGCCACCCCGTAGTTTGCTTCTTCCAAAGCGCCGGCAAATTCGTCAACCAATTTTTTTTCGACGAAAGCGCCCAAAAGTTCAATCCGGCCGTCCGAATTCATCCTCGAGCCAATCCGCTGCCAATCAGAATAAGCCTCAGAGGATTCAATCGGAGAAATCATCTTGAGATTCAGTTCGGCCGCTTCCACCAAGTCCCGCTCGGCGAAGGCCGGCACGTAAAAAGACTGGATGTAAACGGCTTGGATCGGCAGGGAAAGAACCACGCTTACAACCTCCTGAGTTTGACCGATTTGGCTCCGGAGTTCCTTCATAGCCGCCACGAAATTCGGTCTGTCCTTTATCCGTCCCGTCTCGATGATTCCCGGCGGCAGGCGCAAAGAGGCCTTGGTTTTCACGGAACTTTTATCCCTGCAGACTTCCAGATAATAAATAGCCGCGTCTTCAATCACCAATCCGCCCAAGGTCGGTTTTGGAACGAGCCAGTCCTCTATTTCCTTGAAAAAAATTCTTGGTTTGGTCATTAATATTTAATTTCCATCACCGATTGGATGGAAGTGAGACCGGTCGTGAGATTGATACCCATAACGGCCTCCACTTTTTTTCTCACCGCCCCGGCCGAGCCAACCGAATCAATCGTCACCAAATCGGTCGAGCCGTTGGGGGTGATGATTATATTGGCGCTCGCCTGGGAGCCTACCGTAAGGTTACATCCCGAGGGCGACGGGCAACAAGTGTTAACCAGGGCGCCGTTTGATAAAACGCAACCAGCCCTCACTCGATTGACGCCGTATTGAGCGCCGGCTTGGGCGGCCGCCAAAGCGACGGCCGAGAGTCTGGCGTTCGAAACGGTATTGCTTAAAACAACCGCGATCACCGCTCCCACGGTGGCAATCACAATGACGATTCCCCCGATCAAGAGGACCGTGGGCAAGGTGGCTTGACCGGAGATTTTCGTTTCAGACGCCCTCTTCGCTTTGTTGAAAAACATTTTTAGGAAACGAGATTAAAATTAAAATCTCAAAATTCAAAATGGCAATTCAAAATATAAATTCATCTTGCGATTCGGCCGCCGAGGGCGGCTTCAAAAACTTTGAGATTTGAGATTTTAATTTTGAATTTAATTATGGGCTCCAGTTCACCACCACCCCGGTGACCGTCGGCGTGCTTGTCGTATTCGTCCCTTTTTCGAGCGTCGCCTCATATTCGTAATAACGCTTATTGTTGGCATAGTAAGTCGTAATAGGTGCCGGCGTGCCGGGGCCGACCGGCGCGTAGTAGGTGGCCGAAGTGCCGTCCGGGCCGATGAAGGCGCCGTCGCCGCTCGTCTTCGATCCGCCCCAGCCAACGTTCGTCGCGCAAGCCGGCGGGTCCGTCGCGCCATTCGAACAGTTGGCCGTGGCAAGCTGGAGTTTGACGTCCGTGCCGGTCGGCTGAGTCCCGTTCCAGAGAATGGAGTTAAAAGCCACCTCGGCACCGGCGTCGAAAGTGCTCGAGATAAGCCAACCCGAAGCGGCTACCGACCAGGTGTTATTCACCTTGTAGCTTACCGTGCCGCAACTTGAAGTGTTCGTGCAATTAAAACTGAACCAGCCCACGTTATCGTTCCAGGCCCAGCCGCTGAAGTCGCCGTTCAAGTCGACTTTGACCTGGTAGGTCGGGCTCGCGGGACAGACCCAAGTTGAGCCGTTCCAGGTCGAGCCGCCGGACGCGTTGCCGCAAAAACTGATCCAGCCGAACTGATCGTTCCAGGCCCAGCCGGCCAGATTTCCGCTCCCGTCGTTTACGACCTGAAAATTACTGGTCGAGCAGATATTTGATGGACTGCCGGGCGTCGTATGGCAATCCAAGGCGATATAGCCATAACCGTTGGTCGAGGTGGCGTAGCCGGAAAGACCGGTGGAAGTTACTTCCACGTTGCCGGTCGAATAAAAATCGACCCAGCCGATATTGTCGTTCCAGGCGTAATAATCGGGACTCACCGATGAAATATTGGTTGAGGCCAGGGCCTGCGGGGCCGAAAGATAAAAGAGGGCCACGGCCAGCGCGAACGACCCGGAAACGAAAATCAGAATTTTTTTCATTGTTTAATATGTTAACAATTGTATTTGACCTTGGGTAGAGGCGTTCACGTTGCTCGAGGTGGAATAATTATTGTCAGGCAAAGTAATCGGACCGGAAACGCCGGAAGAACCATTCCAATTGCTGAATAGATTCACCTTGTCTTTCGATCGCGTCAGATACTCGCTTAGGGTCACGGTGGACGTCGAGCCGCCGCTAAGAACCCAGTTCGTCGTGGCCGTTATCAATTCGGTTGCCGGGTCGGGCAGTATTCCGCTTCCCCCGACGCAGGTGGTAGTGGCCGAAGAGGTAATCGCACCCGTCCCGCAGGTGTCGCGATTCACGTCGGAAACGGTGAAATAAGCGGTGTAGGGAATCGAGTTGTAGAGATTCTGGATTTCGCTCGCCGTAAGCGCCCGGTTGTAAACCCGGACGTCGTCAATCGTGCCGGGGAAAAACCCTCCGCCGCCAAGATAACTTCCTATGAAAAAATAGGCGCCGCCGTCAGCACTAACCTGTATACTCTTTCCCGACGCCAACCCGCTCGTGCCCGCCAGAAGGCCGTCTATGTAAATCTTCACGTGACTCCCGTCATAAGTTAAAGTCGCGAAATGCCAATTTCCATCATTCACCGTTTGATTGGTGCTGGCCAAGGCGTCCGAGCCGTCGGAAAAGCAGTAAAGCCCGAGAAAGCTAGTGGGCGTTAACTGAAACACATCCGAACCGCAGGTGCCTTGAAGGAAGCTGAAGAGGTCGTGGGTTCCCGAAGCGCTCGTCGTTTTAAACCACAATGCGGTCGTCATCGCCGGATAAAGGCCGCCGCCTGACTGGGTGCCGATATAGTCGCTTGAGCCATTAAAGCTTCTCGCGTTCCCCAACTTTCCCGCCACAATCGCCGTGCCGTGAGCCGTGCCGTTATTGCCGTTGCCCGAAGCGTCATAAGCCGTTGTCGTTACGGTCGACTCGTCGAATTGCCAATGGCCGATTAAGCCGGTTTGGATATCGTTTCCGGGCACGCCTTCTTCTCCGGAGACAAAAGTCGAGGTGCTTCCGGTCTGAATAAGATAGTAGGGAGCCGACGTCCCCTTCGGACTCAAATTATAGATGGCGTTCCAATTCCCGTCGGCCACCGACTGAACATTATTCAAGACGCCTTGGGCGATTGAAGAGGCGCCGCTCGCCGCCCGATTCTGGGCGTTGGCCCGAATGGTCACGATAATGCCCGCGATGGCCGCTCCGATTACGATAGCCCCGACGGCCACCGACACTAAAATTTCCGCCAATGACTGCCCCTCCCTTGATTTTCTTTCCCTTGAAACCAAAAACATCGAGATTAGTGATGATTATACCACATCCGTTCCCCCGAATTAGTAACTTATGCTGCCGGTTGAATTTACGGTTATGGTGGTTGTCGCGCCGCTTGAGGCTTTGAGACTCACCGCGGAGGAAGCGGCGGCGCCGGTCACGCAATCAATGGGCAAACCGGTCGACATAGCAAAACAAACATTTAGAGAACCTCCCGAAGCGGGCGCGGTGAAAGACAAAAGGGGATCGAGATAAGTCGTTGTTACCGCCGTCGTCGAGGCGTTCTCCCAAAGGGTGTAATAACCCGTTCCGCTTACAGGATTCACGAACACCACTCCCCACTCATAGCCGTCCACCTCGGCCGTCGAGTTATTCTCGGCTTCCCGCAAAACGGCGACCGCCGCCTCCGTCCCCTTATTTAAAACGGACTGGTCGCGGGAACCGAAGAGGCTGAGCGATCCGATGGTCACGATAATCACCGTAACCGCGATAACGACCAAAAGCTCGACTAAAGTAAATCCTCCCCTCGTGAGAGTTCTCATGAAATTTAGATTTTGGAAGTCAACTGGTAGATGGGGACGATGATGGATAGGGCGATGCTTCCCACAATCAAACCCATAATCAAGAGCAAGGCCGGCTCGAGGAAGGAAAGCAGGGTCTTAATCGAACTGCTGATTTCCGAATCGTAGAAATCGGCCAGGGTGTCGAGAATGGTCTCGAGGTGCCCGGCTTTTTCGGAAATCAAAATAAGGCTCGTCACCGTCCTCGGGAAAATCATCTCCCGCCGGAACGATTCGCCAATCGTGAGTCCTTTGGCCACTCCTTCCCTTGAAATCCTAAGCAGAGCCAGCTTCATCGGGTCGGAACCGGTCGTTTCGGACGTGATCTCCAGAGCGTCGATAATCGGCATGCCGGCCTTAAGGAGCGAAGCGAAGGTGGACAAGAATCTCTGAAGAGCGATTTTCTGCAGCAAGTCCTTTATGACCGGAACCCGATTGGCCGACTCGCTTAAAACTTTCTTCCCCGTTTCCGTCTTACCGAAAAAATACCAGAGGACGGCGGCCAGGATAAAAAGGGCCGGGTAGACGATGAAAACGTTCTGGCCCACGAAAAGCCCGATCGTGAAAACTATCTTCGAGAAAAGCGGCGGGTTGAAACCGGACGTGAGGAAGGTATTCGCGATCTTGGGTAACACAAAGGTTACCAAAAGCAAAAGAACGCCCAAAGACATAAAAATAAGAATAGCCGGATAAACCAGGGCTGAGCGGATCCGATTATTGATGTCCTGTTGTTTGTCCAAAGAAATGCTCAAATCTCCAAAAACTTTCTCCAGATTACCCGAAGCCTCGCCGGCCCGAATCATACTGATGAAAACCGGCGAGAAATATTTTGAATAGCTCATAAAGGCCTTGTAGAAGGGCTGGCCCTTGCTTAAAGAGTCCCTGACTTCGACTAAAAACATTTTAACCGAGGGCTTATCAAAATCTTCCACCAAAATATCGATGGCGTGAAACAAGTCCGTCCCCGCCCTGAGCATCAAGGCCAAATAACGGGTCAAGAAAACCTGATCGGTGATAGTAATCGGCTGGGAAAACAAATCACCGAATAAGGCCTTTTTTTCGCCGCCCTGAATTATTTTTAAGGAAACCGGCCTCAGGCCCTGATTGCCCATCCAGGCCAAAACATCGTTCGTGTCTTTGGCTTCCGTGTAACCCTCGACCATCCGGCCGTTGGGATCGGCCGCCACGTAATGAAATCTCATTTATGTGATTTTAAAATTAAAATCTCGGATCTCAAAATTCAAAATCTAAATTTATCCTGCGATTAGGCCGCCGGCGGCGGCTTCAATAACTTTGAGATTTGAATTGGGAACCTATTCTCCTATTACCCTAAGCAGTTCGTCGATGGTGGTAATCCCCCGCTCGACCTTTTGCAAACCGTCCTCAAACATGCTTACCATCCCTTCTTTCTTGGCCAGATCGCTCAACTTGTCCAGAGAAAAACCCGG
>DATKRQ010000017.1:0-8363 GCA_035532135.1 Candidatus Tyrphobacter sp. | reverse complement strand
CAGGCCACTCTGATTTCCGTGTTGATGTGAACGACCGAAATACCGGCTTTAACGGCGGCCGTAAAGTCTTCGTCCACGATTCCCGATCCGCCGTGAAGCACCAAGGGAATCCCAACCGCCTCCTTGATGGCCCTGATCCGGTCGATATCAAGCCGCGGATTGGGCGCGTTTTTGAACATGCCGTGGACGTTCCCCACCGCCGGCGCCAGAAAGTCGACGCCGGTTTCTTCAACGAATCTCTTGGCCTCTTCGACGGAAGTAAATTGCGCTTCGTTTGCCGCCGCTCCCTCGGGCAGTTTCTCGAAAACGGCCGACGAGGTCCCGATATAACCAAGCTCTCCCTCCACCGTTACCTCCGGCCGGGTCGCGCGGACGTAAGAGACCACTTCTTTGGTCTGTCTCAGATTTTCTTCAAACGGCAATTTGCCGCCGTCGAAAAGAACCGCATCGTAACCCGCCTCCACCGCTTCTTTTATTTTCTGGAGCGAGTGAGTGTGATCGGCATTCAGGAAAACGGGCCAATTATATTCTTCGCGCAGGCTTTCCACGAGAGCGACGGCCTGACGGGGACCGACAAATTCCCGCTCGCCTTCCGAGGTGCCTATTAGAACCGGCAGGCCCAATCTTCGGGCCGTCTCGAAAATCGCCTTGAGGCCGGCCAGATCGGAAATATTGAAATGACCCACGGCGATTTTTTTATCCTCGGCCTCCTTGATTGTCTCTTTAATGTTTTTCATTGTTTCTTTATGAACGAAATTAGACCTTTATCGAAATTTTCGATTAACAATTCTTCCATTCTTTCTTCGCCGCCCGCGTATTCGGAAAAGAGGCGGGTCCACAAGGCCTCGCGCTCATGATAGTGAAACGAAGCAGGTTGACCCTCCGTCGCCGAGACGGCCGACATCACATTGTCTTCCAAATCGAAGCTTACCGCTTCGCCCGCGCCGTCTTCGAAAACTCCCCCAACCCAATCGTGATCGTGCCAGAAGCGGAGACTGAGATTGGCCCCCGCGCCGGCGAAGGAAGTCAGGTCCCGCTCGCCCCGCGCCCAATGCATTGATTCGGGATTCACCCGGGGCAGGAAAAGCCTGGGATCCGTTGCGTCCGTTTTGGCCAGATAACGCTGAACGATAAGCCACTCGCCTTCTTTTACCTCGCTTGCCTCGGCCACATCTCCGCGCAAGAGAGATTTGAGATGCTCGGCGAAATCAGCCCGGCCGGCGTATTTATGGAAAAGTTTCGAATAGAATTCAATCTCGTGGAAATAATGGAAAAACAGGGCGAAGTCCCTCAGGAATTTCCCGGGCATATTTTCCTCAAGAGGATTTAAGAAGATAACTCCGAACTCCTTGAGATGGCTCACGTTGTGGTGCTTTTTGGCCGCGAATTTCTCCCCCACGTCGTGCCAAACCGGCCCCAAGACCCGGACCTCAATCGCCCGCTCTTCGAAATCGGCCGCCGTGAACTGGCCGTAAGCCGCGTCGAATGTTTCATGCATCCAATCTTCGGACTCGACGAACCTCAAGGCGCTGAAAACCTCGGTAACGTCGTAATTCGCAATCAGGGTTTCGACGTCGGCCACTTTTAGATAATTTAAGAGTTCTTGGGGCGGCCGCTTCCTCAGGATTTCCTTGGCGTATTCTTTCTTGAGGAAAAAGCCGGGTCCGACTTTGGCGATGCTCCGGGCCAGATGGGCCGCTTTCTCGAACTTATCCTTGCCCGGCAAAGCTTCCAGATATCTCAGCAATTCCGCCTCGTCGGCTAAAATAGCCGCCTGAAGACCCTTCCTCACCTCAACCGCCGAACGGCTTTTGATATCCAAATCCTGAAGCGTCTTCCGGATTTCGGCTTCGTTTTCGTCAGCCACCGACTTAAGAACGCCCGACCGGCCGAGACGCCGGGTCATATCCTTGTCCAGGTCAAGAAGCAATTCCGGTTTGACGGCCAGCACTTCGGCCAAAGTTTCTATTGAATCCATTTTTTAATTTTTAGTTATTTTAAGTTTGGCCCAGCGTCGCGAACGCTCGAATTCGTCGGCGGAGAGGATCCCTTCGGTCGCTCCGATTTTTTCCACCACCGAGGTGGCGTTGGCTGAGGCCAGACGAATCGCGTACTCGATGTTATCGGGCAAGCACTTGCCCCTTTCGCACCGCTCGCCGTTTTTCATAAGACCGGCCACGAAACCCGAGCCGAACGCGTCGCCGGCCCCCGTCCGATCGACAATCTTCTTTTCCTTAAAAACGCCGGCTTGATAAGTCAGGCGGCCGTCGAAAACCATCACGCCTTTCGGCCCCCTGGTTACCGCCACGATGCCCCGCGTCATCTCCCCCAGCCGCTTCATCAGCTTCTCTCCGTCCTCGAAAGGCAGGCCCGTCAGGGCCGAAGCCTCATCGTCGTTCAAAACCAGGAAATCTATTTTAGCCAAGTGGGACAAAAGCATTTTTCGGCCGGCGCCTTCGAGATGCTTATAACTCGGATTCAAGGCCACTTGAATGTGGCGCTTCAGGGCATAGTCGAGCAGGATGTGAAAAAGCTTGTAAGAATCTCCCGGCAGGGAAACATACCACCACTTGGCTCCCAGCCGCGAGGCATCGACGCCCTTCAGGCTAAAGCCGTTGATGGCCCCGTGATAAGTGACAATGCTCCGCTCCCCGCCCTGGAGGAATATGACCGAAGTCGAAGTCAGCTCTTTCGGGGCGGTTTCGATAAGCTGGGTGTTCACCCTTTCCCGGCGGAAGATTTTTTCGGTCTCTTCGCCCGCCGCGTCGTCGCCCAACCGGGTAAAGACAGCCGGCCTCAACCCCTGCCTCGCGAAAGTTATCGAAGCATTGGCCGCGTTTCCTCCTAAAGAAAAGTAGACCTCTTCCGTTCCGAATTTTTCGCCGAGAGGAATGGCCAGAGCCTTGCCGCTCGGCACCTTGGACCAATCGACTAATTCGAAATTAGTTTTCCAAAAAGAATCGCGCGTGGTTGAACCAATCGAAATAACATCATGCATAGCTTACATTATAAAATTCTGGCTCAGGGAGTCAAAAAAGATCGGATTGCCTAAAAAAAATATTGCTTATTTACCCGAAAACATCCCTCCGATATTCCCCAAAAGCCTGCTCATTGAAGGAAGAAAGGAACTCGGACTGGTCTCCTGAAGGTTCGTATCGAAGACGTTCACTTGGGTATTGGCGTTTGATTCTGAACACTATGGAGATGAATGAGACATTGTGCTGATATCCACCAAAAGATACTTTTATTAACCGACTTACTGATACAATCTAAGAAGGATTTGTGATATAAATAAGTGGCTTGGAGCGGGATGTACCTTTTCGATAATAGGAGGAGTTCGGATGTATAAGGCCCTTAGCGCACCAATTACTGTCCAAGTTGAGGTTTCTTCTCGCTGTCCCAACAGGTGCGTGCACTGCTACAATTTCTGGAGAAAGGATAATAATTTTCTTACATCCAGCGATCTCTCAATTGAGGAAATTGGATTCATTGTTAGACAACTCGCTAGACACAGGGTGTTCCATATCGTACTCACTGGTGGCGAACCGCTCATGAATAAAAAGGCGCTATTTTCTGCTCTAGAGATTGCTAGAGAAAATGCGATGACGGTCAGTGTAAATTCTTGTCTTATACCGCTGACCAGGAACGACGCCGTTACCCTAAAGGATATGGGTGTTGCGCTAGTACTAACTTCGATAATGGCGCCGTCCGCTGAGACACATGATAGAATCGCGCAACGTTCTGGAGCATTCACAAAAACGCTCCGCGGCATACGTTTCCTGCAGGAGGTTAACGTCCCGGTCAGCGTTAATATGGTTGTTACTCAGGAAAACAAGGGATTGGTGGCTGAAACGGCGCGCTTTGTGAAGTCGCTTGGTATTCCGAGCTTTAATTCCACTAGGGCTGGCTGCCCCGGAAATTGCTCGGACTTCAGTAATCTCTCGCTCACCCTAGCCGACTTCAGAGAATACTTAGAAACTCTGCACATGGTGGGCTTAGAGGAGAATATGAGGGTTGATGCGCTAGAGAGCTATCCTCTTTGTGGTATCCGCGAAGTCAGGCGTTATGATGGCTTAATTGGCCGTCGTTGCTCCGCTGGAATTACAACACTAACGATCGCTTCGGATGGGAGCGTAAGACCATGTTCTCATCTAGATATCGGGTATGGGAATCTCCTTCACGAGGATCTCGCGGACGTCTGGGGTAAAATGAGCGTATGGAGAACGGGAAGCCTATTACCCAGGGTGTGCCAAACGTGCCCCATTCTCCCTGCGTGTGGCGGTGGGTGTCGAATGGAAGCGAAGATGAAGAACGGTTCATTTGATACACCCGACCCATACGTATCTGAGCGTGATAGAGAATACGTTTTAGAGCAACTCGTGGTTGGAAAGAGTGAGGAAAAGGAAGTGCTAATACCAGAGAGAATTCGCCTTAATTCTAAGTTGCGTCTCCGTGCTGAGCATTTCGGAGGTGTGGCCTTTTTGGGTACTAGGCGAGTCTATTTTCTGAATCGGGATGGATTCGTGTTTCTGGGACAGCTACGAATTAATGAAGACTACGACGTCGCCTCGATCGTTAAATCCGAAAGTCAGGAGAAGTTTCTAAGGGGGCTGATAGATCGCAACATAGTTTCTCCTGTCTGAAAACTAAGAGTAGGAGATGAAAACGATGAAGGGGCCAGAGAACCCAGGATTCGAAACGCTCCTCGAGACACCGGATCTCGTATCCGACGCTGAGCGCTCGACGGACAAGGGTGGCTGTTACAACGACTGTTACGATGCGTGCGATAATGGCTGCTTCGACTGCGTCGAGGGTTGCGAGGACTAGGTTGCTAGGGCGGGTGAAAAACCCGCCCGTTTCATTTAAAAACTATCGGGGTTTGATATTGATTGAATTGCTTGGGGATTTTAACGATTCCCTCGCCGTATTTATTCCACAACTTGCGCTTTTTCGAAAAAGCGGTTTCCCTCAAATGAACGACGGTTATCAGATAAATCAGCCAATCATTAAACGACCGCCCCCTCCTCCTGGAGTCTCGATAGAGTTTGCTGATTAGATTGGTAAATAAAATTGGTTGCTGGCCCGGAAAGTTGATGTATATGTGTCTGATTTCCGGATTACCGAGATATTTGCCGATGCCAAGAGAGCTTTTTATTGGCTCCTCGTTTAATAAGGCGGCGGTGAGAGACTCTTTTAAATAATGAGTAGCGTCGGAACTAAGTTTAAATCCTAATTTCGCTTCCGCTTTTTTAAGGAGGTTAAAAAAAATAAAATGGGATATCTCGTGAGCGCTGGTTAAAATAATCCGGCTTTTCTTGCCCGCCAACACTTCTCCTAATATGGAAAAATAGAAAATTCTTTTGCTGAGGGGAGAAAACGGGAGAATGGTGGGCACAGCTCTATAGGCAGTGTTTTTGTTCCATTCGTATTCCATCGCCCGCGACAGGATCTTTATAGCTCCCGGCATTTTTGGCGCCGCCAGTCTCGTGTTTCTTTTTACGACGGCGTCTAAGCGTTTTTTATTTAGCTTATTGAAGCCGAGGATAAATTCTTTTACGACTTTTTCTTCTTCCGCGCCCGTATTTATCTCGGCTCTTAATTCTGGAAACGCCCTGAATATTATTTTACGGTGTTGGGGGAACGACGGGTGATTGAGGAATTCCACAAAAAGCCGAATGTCTTTCTTGGCGCTCCATTTTTCCAAAATAATCTTGGGTGTGTTCATTATTTTTATATCCTAAATTAGAAATGGTATCATCTCTTGATCTAGTTCGTCCTTTGTCAGGAAACCGATTGATTATAGTTGGGGATTCGATCTCAAATTTCATCGTGCGCTATATAACGGCGCATAAAGCCACTAATTGGGGGTTCAAGGTTTTGGTGTTGGAGAAGGATTACCACCTCCATTTCCCCACCATCATTCCCATCAACCTGTTCATCGGTTCAAGAAAAGAACTCGGACTGGTCTCCTGAAGATTGGTGTTGAAGACGTTCACGGTGGCCGAAGTGTTCGGAGCCGGATACGTCGTCTCGGCATAGCATCCGGTATTGAGTCTGTAGGTATTCCTACAGGTCAGATAATAGGTGGTGGGGTAAATCGGAGAGACGGTGGCCGAACTCCCGGAAAGAGGATTCTTCACGGTGGCCTGCCAGTCCTTGAGATACCCGCTGCCTCCTCCCGAGTAGCAAACCTGGTCGGTGGGGACGTTGGTCTGGAAATTCGAATTAGACGAAGGAGTATCGTATTGCCAGCTCAAATTGGTCGATTGATGGATCAGGATATTCGATCGATCGGGACGAAAACTTGTGATCTGCGGAGGCTGAATCACGATCAGGGTATTGTATTTGGTCTGGGAGGATTGATTAATCTGTTGGCCTTGGACGGCGACGGGATCAGAGGCATATTTAGAACACACCGTCACGCCCGTTAAGCTTGGGAAACAAGACTCATATTCGTAGGTTCCCGTATACGTACAGGGATATTGTTTTCTTGAGCACTCCAAGGCGTAATCGGTGCTCACTCCAGGCTCGGGAGCGTTCACGGCGGAATTTGGAGAAAGATTGTCGTAGCTCGTCCCCGACGGATTCGAAGATATCTGGCAGGCAAGAGCCGGAGGGGTGGAGGTAAGCCGCCAATCTTTGTTCCAACCCAAGAAAACATCTCTGCTCGGCAAAGAAGGAGTCGGTGGATTGGCCGGCGCCACCGGACATTTATTGGTGTCAACCGCATCCCAGGCGAGATAAACGCCATTTCCTCCGTTAGCTTCAGCGCAGGCCAGGGAGCTATTGCTATGGAACGGCGGAACGGGATTACCATTAACGCTGAAAGATGGGATTGACACGCCGGAGCCTGGGGTATTGCAGGGCGGAGTGGGACAAGTAAGGATGGGAACTCCGCACGCCCCGTTTTGGAGAGCCGTCTCACAGTCAGACGGGCTGGAGTATGTCCCGTTTGAAACAGGCGAGGCGCAGCTGTTCGAGCAGGAATAATAACCACTACATCCGCCAGGAGTTTCGCAGCCCCCTCCCACCGTCACGGTGGTCGACGTGGACTGCGTGTTGCCAGCCGAATCGGTGCAGGCAAAATTATATGTGGTTGTCTTCCCGACCGAGACGGAATTGGATCCGTTCAATGAGTTTTGACCGCCGATGGAAAAATCTTCGGAACACTGACTGGCGTTATTCGATGTCCAGGTGAGGACGGAAGATCCGCCTCCGGCGGGCAGAGAGGTCGGATCGGCAGTGATATTAACAGAGAGCTGATTTGAGCAATCTGAGCCAGTGCAGCCACCTCCGGGAGTGGTGCTGGTGTTTGGCCCGCTGTTACCACCGGAAGGACTTCCGTCCCCCAGCGGATTCATTTGCGCGCAAGCGGTTTGACAGGAACCGTTGTCTGGATAGCAAGCGCCGGTGGTCTGGCCTCCTAAGAAGTTATTCAAAGCTGTCTGGCAATCACTCGGACTTGAATATGTGTTTTGTGTCTCGGTGCAGGCGTACGGCGTCGGCCAGTTGACCGTCTTGCCGCAGTAGTACCATTTGGTCGCCGACGGGATAGAAGAGTTGGAATAATAGGCGACAGCCGTCCGATCCTGATTTAAAGTAATCGTTCTCGAGGCCGGACCAGGGGCGCTATCAATGTATATCCCATTGGTGAAAGCCCAGTGGGAGAAGTTATAAACGAGCTTGCCGAGGTTGAACATGGGCGGAGCCGTCAAGGTAACGTTATTCGTCGGTGTCTGGCCGAAGGGAATTTTCAATGACTCTTGAAATTGAGTCGTTCCGCTCCCAAGACTTGTTTGAATGGGAACCGAAAGAGAGTTATACGACGAATCGGCCGCCTGAACGGTGAGGTTCGCGGTTGAGGACTGCGGAGCCGGGCAAGTTGTTTGGTCGGGGCCGAATTCAGTAACCGGCAAACCATTGTATGTCTGAGGACAGACGGCGTCCTGGACTCCGTTCGGTTCCGGAGCTCCGCTGTACGGTTGGATAGCCTGGGCCGGAGCCGGAATATATATGCCGTCGCTCTGGAGAGCGCAACAGACCTTGTACGCGCTACCAATCGTGCAATCCGGATTGCCGGCGTACAACCATCCATTTGAAGAGCTTTGAGGACCGTATTTGTCGGCGATGGAACAAACGGAGATGTTGTTCGACCAGAAAATATAGATATTATAGTCGGAACAGTTCAAATAATTACAAGACAATTCAACCACTTTCTGGGCGCTGTATTGGGTCCAGGGACTAGTACCGGCTTGCGCCTCGCAACTGCTTAAGTCCTGCGGGGTGTTGGCCAGCTGACCGCAGACATCGATGGTTGTAGGATACCCAGAACCGATCGAAGTCGTGTCGGTCGGACCGTTGTA
>DATKRQ010000016.1:0-3518 GCA_035532135.1 Candidatus Tyrphobacter sp. | reverse complement strand
TTATTCCAAGCATCATTCCAGGTACGATGGGCGGCCGAATCTATTTTAGCGACCGGAATCAGAATCTTTATAAGCAGTAACACATAAAGAATCACGCCTACCAACAAGACACCGGCCATTTGGAGATTAATGCTCGCGGCCAGAGTGATGCCTATTAAGATGGCTAAAAATTGTGGAGCAATATTGACAATGGTTCGAATTATCTCTGACACCCTCCGGCCAGCCATACTTATTTTATTCATTTCTCCACTGATATGGCTGTTCTTGTGATACGAGAGTGGTAATTGAAAGAGGTGGATAAATCCTTCGGTTTGGATGCTCATATGGGTTTTAACATCAGCCCACCGGCGTAACCGATCCGCTATCCAATCGGCATTATTGGCAATTAATTGGGTTAAGGCCCAGAGGGCGAGAAGGAAAGCCCACAAAGGAAGAGAACCAAACGAGGCGGTTTTGTGGAGAGAAATATTAATGAGCGCGTCGAAAAATCGGCCCGTGATGTAAGGAACAGCGCCATTGGCGACAGCCGACACTAAGCCCAGAACAACTAAAATTGTCAGTTGTTTCTTTAATGGTTTCATGTGCCGCCGGATGGCCGCGATTCCTTTTCTTATTTCGTTCTTTGTGTTTTGCTTTTCCGTGGGCATGTCTTTTTCGTCGGGACGTCGTTAACCGATTAAGCCCCAAAACGCAAGGCTTTGTACAGTCCCGAAATCAGCAAGGATTATAAGGCTTTTTTAGCTTTTAGGGCAAGGAGAGGCGCGAGAGATTATTTCAATAATTCTTCACCTTCATCCTTGTAAGCTCGCTTTTCTTGAAAAATCTTGCTTCTAAAACATTCACCGTCAGAGTAATTGAGTGTTTATTTAGAACTCTTGCCATTCGAATTCGGTGGTTTTATAGAAGATTTTTGTGAATTCCAAAGCCTTGTCGGTGGAAAAATCTTTGCAGGTATAAAGGACGCATGAAAGGAATTTTTCATTCGTCCATATATATAAGGATATCCCTGAATCTATAAGCGGGACAAAAGCGTCGTATCCTTGATTAAGTTTTTTACCCTGACCGCTTGGAGAGTGAATGGTCGGCGCTCCGTAGATTTTTAGCTTTAGCGATTTAGTCAAACCGATTAGATAATTCCTGATTACGCCCTCATCAACATTGATGGTGAACTTAGCCTCGATTAGCAATCGTTTCCTTAATATTTGCGGTGCTATGTTTTTCATAAATCTTTTTTTAACTTCTCTATATTAAGAGGGATGTTCTCCGGTTACGATTGCTTCTGTGGATAACTCGCTCTTTCCTTTGAGTAGGGTCGTATTATAATTTAAGTATGACTCCCAGGAAAACCGGTTTGATTATCACCGTCATCCTTCTTGCGGTGATGGCCGTTTGGTATTTCAAATCCTTCCGCGCCGGAAGTAATACTCCTTTGGCGAATCAAGCGCCGTCAGCCAGTTCGACCGTTCAAAATTTAGGCGCGCAGGTTTACCAAAAAGCCAATAATCCCTTGAACGGTCTTCCCACGGCTAGTTCCACTGTTCCCAACCCCATTCAAAATCTTTATCAGAATCCGTTCAAATAATTTTTAAAATGAAAAAGAATTTTTTGGTTTTATCAGTCGTTCTCTTGGGCTTGGGTCTTTCTTTAACCGTTGTCGCCAAGGTCGGGGCGGCGAGTAATTCGAGTCCGGCTAACATAACCTTTCCCGTGCCGGAGCTGGGGAATTGCGCGAGTCAGGATGCCTGCAAAGCTTATTGCGATGACGCGAGCCATATGCAGGCTTGCGTGCAGTTCGCCCAGAGTCACGGCTTGATAAGTCAAAGCCAGGCTTCCCAGGGCGATTCGTTCGCTAAGGCCTTGGCGAACGGCGGCGGACCGGGCGGCTGTGATTCGCCAACCGCCTGCCAGACATATTGCTCGACCATAAGCCACCTCGAGGCCTGCTTATCTTTCGCCAAAAGCCACGGTTTGAATAACGGCCAGATGGCCGATGGTCAAAAGATTCTTGCTTATCTTAAAACCGGCGGCGTTATGCCTGGCGGTTGCGATTCCCAAACGAGTTGTCAAAATTATTGTAATGAATTGAGCCATATTGTAACTTGTTCCGCTTTCGTGGAGAAAGCCGGCTTAACCCCGCCTGGTGGTGGACCACAGCAATTAACCTCGACCCAAGTTCAGAAATTGGCTGCTTTAGCCCAGAGCGGCCAGACGCCCGGCGGTTGCACCACGAACGACGCCTGTCAGACGTATTGCAATAATCCTGATCATGCCGAGGCTTGCCAAACTTTCGCTACTGCGGTCGGATTTTCCGGTCCGGGAGGACCCGGAGGAAATCAGGGAAAGCATTTGGGTCCTGGCGGTTGCGACTCGCCCCAATCCTGCCAGTCTTATTGTGGCGACCCAAGCCACCAAGAAGAATGTCTTAAATTTGCCGGAAATAGCGGTCAGGCGAATCAACCAACCGGTATTAATTCTCCTCAGGGAGGCCAGCAGCCGGAGCAAACGGTGGGAGACGCCCTGAACAATGTTCCATCTGATGTTCTCGCTTGCGTCAAAAGTAAACTAGGTAGCGCTCTGCCAGACGCGGCCAGTCCGGCCACCCAGGGTTTGGGTCAGGCGATTCAAACCTGTTTCGCCTCGATACCTCACAACCCACCGGTCTCTGGGCGGGGGAACGGTAATTTCGGGCCCCAGAACGCTTCTGGTACGCCGCCTTTAAACGGATTTATAAATAATCAGCCAAATCAGCCAAATCAGCCAAACCAGCCCAATCAGCCGGAAAACGGTCAATTCGGCCCGATGAATTCGTCGGGAACTCCGTCGATGCCAAACGGTTCTTTCCCGAATAATATGCCTCAACAGCCACAAAATTCTCCTTTGCCCGCTATGCCCCAGAATCAGCCCTCAAATAACAATCTTCCTCCTCCACCTCAGGGAACCCAGCCGACTCAGCCAACTTCTTTTAACTCGCCTCGCTCCCTCCTCGGAAGCTTATTAGCCCCGATAGAGAGTTTGATTAGCCGATAGCCGTTAGAATCGGTCACTTCTCGAGAGACATTATAAGCCTCGGCTCGCCATCGCCGAAATAATTTTCTTTTCGGGATTCAATCACGAATCCGAGAGACTCATAAAGCGCGATAGCGGCTTTATTGTCCGGATGAGTGGCTAACTCAATGCGTTTCGTTCCTTTTAACTCTTCGAGTATTTTAACCATCGCCGCCTGGCCAATTCCTTGGCCTTGAAAACGAGAACCAACAACCAGCCCGCTTATATAAACGCGATCCGGCGACTTTCTTTCATAAGAAACATTTCCCACCACCTCGCCGTTTTTCTCGATTAAATACACTTCGCCATCGAATAACTCTTTCCAGTCCTCTTCAGTGAGGGCGGGGGAATAGGTTCTTTTCTCTTTTTAGTCTACAACTTCTCGCGGGTAGCGAGAAGTTGTAGACCTAGCAGCAAGTTGGATTGAATTGGTTTTCTCAAAATTTTCACGCGCTTCGCGGAGCGAAGCGTAA
>DATKRQ010000015.1:0-4090 GCA_035532135.1 Candidatus Tyrphobacter sp. | reverse complement strand
CTTCTTGACGACGAAATAAACATTTTAGTTCACGAGAAAATTTTGACCGAAGAAAAAAGGCCGGACGGCCGTGGGCTCAGCGAAGTGAGAGACCTCTATGTCGAGGCCGCTCCTTTTCCCCGGACTCACGGATCGGCTCTTTTCATAAGGGGCAACACCCAGGCTTTGGCGATGGTCACTTTGGCTCCGCCGGGCGCCGAGCAAATGGTGGAAACGATGGAGCGCTCGGGCAAGCGTCGCTTTATGCTTCATTATAATTTTCCGCCTTTCTCGACCGGAGAGACCGGACCGTTCCGCGGCCCGGGCCGCCGGGAAATCGGGCACGGCGCTTTAGCCGAGAAGGCTTTGTCGCGCTTGATTCCCTCCAAAGATGAATTTCCTTACACCATCAGGGTGGTTTCGGAAATCTTATCTTCCAACGGCTCGTCTTCGATGGCCACGGTCTGCGCTTCCGCTCTGGCCTTAATGGATGCCGGCGTGCCGATAAAGAAACCGGCGGCCGGGATCGCTATGGGCCTTATGACGGGCGAAGACGGCCGATACAAGGTTCTAACCGACATCCAGGGGCCGGAAGATCACCACGGCGACATGGATTTGAAAGTAGCCGGCACGAGAGACGGCGTGACGGCTATCCAGATGGACGTCAAAATCGCCGGCGTTTCGGTTGAGATTTTGGAGAAGACCTTACTCCAGGCCGCCGAAGCGAGGAAATTCATCCTCGACCAGATGGAAAAAGTCCTGGATCGGCCCCGACCGGAGCTTAATAAATTGGTGCCCAAGATTATATTGATTAACATCAAACCGATTCATATCGGAGAAGTCATCGGTCCGGGCGGCAAAGTGATTAACGGGATCATTGAGCGAACCGGCGCGGTCTCGATCGACATCGAAGAAGACGGCCGGGTTTTCGTGGCGGCCAAGACCAAGGAGGCGGCCGAAAAAGCGGTGGCCGAAATAATGGCTATCGCCAAGGATTATGAAATCGGCGACATCGTGGAAGGCAAGATTATAAAAATTCTGGACTTCGGAGCCATTGTCGATCTGGGCGGCCGGGACGGGATGATTCACGTCTCCGAGCTCAAGAACGGCTACGTGAGCAAGGTGGAAGACGTGGTGAGACTCGGCGATTCGGTGAGGGTGAAGGTAATCAAAATCGAAAATGGAAAAATCGGTTTGTCTTTAAAACAGGCTAATCAATAGTCTTGTTTTTTTGAATTCCCGATCTCTCCAGGGGGCCTGATACTGATCGGGATTTTTAGTTATCCACAAGACGACGAGCAGAGTTATGTTATAATCCAGTCATGCCCGAGAACAACAATAATTTGGGTGGCTCCCCGACGCCCGAAGATAAACTCACTCCTAATTTTTCCGCTCCGGAAAATTTCGGTTTACCGAGCGCCCCGAATTTAAACGGCGAGCCGAGTCGGATTCCCTCCCCACCAACCGTGAGCGAGCCTGTGGTTTCCCCAATTCCTAAACCGGCTCCGGTTTACGCCCCGATACCGCCGGTATCGCCCGCGCAACCCATGCCGCCCATGCCGCCCCGTCCCCCGATTATGCCTCCGACGACCACTCCCCCGACTCCTCCGTTTGTCCCGCCAACGCCTGCGCCGCTCGGGCCGCGAACGCCTGAACCGGCGGGTTCTCCGGTTAACGGAGGCGAATCGACGGTGAGGACTATGGCCGGCGATCTTTCCACGCTTAAATCGGCTGGCGGTTTTGTTTCCGAAGCTCCCAAGCCGTCCGGCATGCCGGCCGCTTCTTCAAAACCGTTTTCCGGACCGGAAAAGCCGGTCGATCTTTCCTCCTTTTCCAGCGCGTCGATATTTACCCCCGGGAAAGATGCCGCTTCGCCAAAGTCCAAGGAAGTTTCACCCAAGCTCCTGTGGATTATTATCGGCATCATCGCCACCGCCGCGATTTTAGCCGTCGTCTATATCGTGGTGATTCTCCCCGGACGCAACGCGGTCAAGACACCGTTGGCCGTCGCCCCGGTGGCCGTCGTTCCCCAAACGCCGGCCGCTACGACCACTCCGGCCGCCGTTCCGCCAGTCCACCAAAGCTATTTGATTCTTTCCACTTCCACTCCCGCGTCCACGCTGGCCTTGGCCAACCTTGATTTAACGAGTCTCATGACGGCTCTGGGTCAGATAAAATTTTCCGGTTCGGCCAAAGCCATTCAGGAATTTTCTCTGACTTATCAGAACAACCTGGTTGATCCGACCGAATTGATGAGTCTCGCGCTTCCCGAAGCCACTTCCACCGTTTTCGGAACCAACTTCGAAAAGGATTTGACAGGCTTCCTTTACGCTGACGGCGCGGGCGATATTTTTCCCGGCTATATCTTCAGATTGAACGCGAGCTCGACCGTGTCCGGAACTCAGAAAGAGGTCTCGGCCGTGATTGAGTCTTCCCCGAATCTGACCAATTTTTATCTGGTCTCCCCGGGTAAGGAAAGCGCTTCGGGCTTTATCTCGGCTACCTTGCCCAACGGCAACAAGGTGAGGTCCGTGAAGTTCGGCAGCCAAGGCTACGTCTTCGAATACGGCTGGGTGAATAATTATCTTATTCTGAGCACTTCCTATCATGCCATCCTCGAAGCCGAAAGCCTGCTTCAGCCGTAGGCGGATTCGTTTGACTTTTCTTACGTCTTAATCTAAACTTTAAAAAGTCAATCGAAAGACCTCCGCCTCCAAGCGGAGGTCTTTAAAAAACAAAAAAACGATATGGATTTAAAATCACTCATTCAAACCGTAAATCAAATAGCCGAGGAGAAGAAAATCAGCCCCGAGAAAATTTTCGAGGTGGTGGAAAAGGCTTTGGCCGCCGCTTATCGGCGGGAATACGCGTCCCATGGGGCGAACATCAGGGCCAAGCTTGATTCCAAAACCGGCGAAATGGAATTTTTCCAGGTTAAGGAAGTGGTGGACGAAGATTCGGTTCGGCCGGAAGAGCCGGCCGATGAGGAATTGGCCGAAGAAAACGAAGAAGGCAAAAAGCCCCGGTTTAATTCGGAGCGGCATATTTTCATAGAAGAGGCGAAAAAGACTGATCCCAACGCGGTCGTGGGCGGTGAAATAGAAATTAAGTTGCCCGAGCACGGGGACTTCGGCCGCATTGCCGCCGGCACGGCCAAACAGGTGATCGTCCAGCGACTCAGGGAAGTGGAGCAAGAATCGGTTTTGGGCGAATTCAAGGACAAGGAGGATCAGATCGTGAGCGGGATCGTCCAGAGAATAGAGCGCGGGAATGTCTACATCGATCTCGGCCGGGCGGTGGGAATCATGTTCCGGAACGAAACCATACCGGGCGAACACTATCGGGTGGGGGAGAGACTTCGCTTCTATGTCGTGGCTGTCCAAAGCGGCTTGTCCCGGCCGCTTGAAATCGTCTTGTCCCGTTCCCATCCCCGGTTCGTTTTCAAGCTCTTCGAAATGGAGGTGCCGGAAATAGCTGAGGGTTCGGTTGAGATAAAAGCGATTGCCCGGGAAGCCGGTTTCAGAACTAAAATTGCGGTGGCTTCGAACTATGAAATCATCGACGCCGTGGGGAGCGTGGTCGGCCAGCGCGGCACGCGGATTATGGCCGTGACGAACGAACTGGGCCAGGAAAGAGTGGACGTGGTTGGCTGGTCCGAAGATCCGGAAACCTTCATTAAAAATTCCTTGTCTCCGGCCACGGTTCATCGGATCGAATCCCTGCCTCGGCGGGAGGTTCGGGCTTTCGTGCCCGACGATCAGTTAAGTCTCGCGATCGGCCGGGGCGGCCAGAACGTCCGCCTGGCCGCCAAGCTTACCGGCTGGAAAATAGACGTCCGCTCCGAATCCCGTCCCGACGAGGCTCAGGAAGGAGGAACCGCCGGCGAGGTTGACCGGCCGGCTTCGGGCGGAGACGCGGCGGACGAAGAAGCTGTTCTGAAAGAAGAGGAAAGCATTGAAAAAGAAGTCGAATAAGATTATTCTCATAATCAAAAATGAAGATTGATGTTTTAATCGAAATCCCCAGGGGATCGAGGAATAAATACGAGCTCGATGAAGAAACCGGCCGGATAAAACTGGATCGGGTCTTGAGGAGCTCGGTCGAATATCCG
>DATKRQ010000014.1:0-5834 GCA_035532135.1 Candidatus Tyrphobacter sp. | reverse complement strand
GAGATCGTAGGCCAGCCTGACTCGGACTTCTTCGAGGTTGGTTGGCGCCTTGTAGTTTATCTGCGCCCAGCCAGTCGCCCCCGGCTTAACGAGCAAGCGGAGACTATTAAAGGGAAGTTGATGGATTAATTCTTCCCATTCTTCCGGTCTTTCCGGCCGGGGGCCGACGATCGCCATTTCACCTTTCAAGATGTTCCAAAATTGAGGCAGTTCGTCTATCTTAGTGAGCCTTAAGAATTTCCCGATTCGGGTAATCCGTCTGTCTCCCTTAACGGTTCTCTGGGGTTTTCCGTCTACTTCGGCGGAGCCGTTGGAGGAAAGAGCGCGCATGGTTCTGAACTTGTAAATAGTGAAGATTTTTTTATTCCGCCCGACCCGTTTCTGATAATAAAAAATCGGTCCTTTGGAATCGAGTTTAACTGCTAGGGCCAAAACGGGGAGAAGGATCCCCACGACAATCAGGCCGACCAGGGAAATTATTTTTTCCGTCAACCAAATCAAGGCGCTGTTCAATCTGGTTTCCGGACCGCCCAAGTGATCGATGAACCACATCTCATCTAAAAGATCCAGAGAGACGCGACCGGTAACCTGTTCGTAAAAATCTTCCAGGCTTAAAACCGAAGCACCGGAAAGAAGAATGGCGGAAAGAATTTCGTGGGCGGCCGCTTCTTTTTCTTTTAATTCTTCGACAACGATTAAATCCAGGCCGTTCCTCAAAAGGCGATGATCAAGCACCGTTTCCAACCTTTCTATTTTTCCTTCAAGTTTATAACCCAACTCCGGATGATCCCCGAGAAAAGCGTAAACTTCGTCGCTTACTCTCCCCCGACCCAGGAAAATGGTTTTAGTTTTCAGTCCGGCGCCGAGAAATTTAAAAAAAGTTCTCCGCCAAACGAGAAAGGCGGCGCTGAAAACAGCGGCAAAAATGATCAAGTTGGTTTTTGGAGTAATAAGATAATCGGGGAAGAGGTAGAATAAGACGACGCTGATAACCGAGGCGACAATGATATTTCCAACCGAACGTCGAACAAGCTTCAGGTCGAAGCGGAAATACTGATTCTCGTAAAGTTCACCCGCGAAAAAAGTCAAAAGCCAAAAAGGCAGAATTAGGCTTAGGGGCACGAGATGGAGGCTCAATCCCCGCTGCCAGTCCAAGCCATATCTCACAAAACTGAAGACGAAAATGGACAAATAAAAAGCGCCGATATCGCCCAAAATAGCGATTAGCTGTTTCCATCCGTAATGAGGCATTGAATTCAAATTATTCATCAAAAAGGCCTTTTTATCAATCGGGACGGGCGGGATTGACTTTTGACCGGTTATAGGCTATGCTTTCAGCAGTTAGAACGTAGGAGTTAGGTGGCCTCAGCCATTTTGCCTAAACGGCTAGCGAGCAGTCGAAAAGGCCCAAGCAATTGATTTGGGCAAAGAAAGCAAAATGGCTTACAACAACGATTTTCAGCGTGGTGGTGAGCGGAAGATGTACCAGGGCAACTGGAAGTGCGCCGAGTGCGGAGTGGAAATTACTTCTCTCCCCTTCGAGCCCACCAACGATCGCCCGGTTCTCTGCCGCGATTGTCACGCTAAGCGACGCCGGAGTTTCGGCGGCCGCTAGGCAATAGAAAAAAACAAGCCCTTCGGGGCTTGTTTTTTTATTCTCAGCCGACAGTTTGTTATAATAACGCAAAGGTCGAGACGTTTATTTTTTTAAACTATTTATGGCTTGGCGCAATTGGATTATTTTAGCGGCCGGTCTTTGGGTGGCGATTTCTCCCTGGTTCATCAATTCTTTGGGGATTAACGGCGTCTGGAGCAACCTCGTGGCCGGCGCGGTGGTAGTGATCGCCGCCCTCTGGAATTTTGGCGGCGGAGCGGAATAGGAATTTTCTAAAACCCCGATTTTTTTCTCCAGGACGTTTGATAGAAAAAAGAAACCGGGTTATCATCATAACAATGATAAAAATTTACACCACGCCGACTTGCGTTTACTGCAAGATGGCCAAGGAATATTTCGGAAAGAACAATCTCGCTTTCGAAGAGCATGATGTTTCGAAGGACGAGGCGAGTCTGAATGAGATGGTCGCTAAATCCCACCAGATGGGCGTGCCGGTAATCGACGTGAACGGCACGATTGTCGTGGGCTTTGATAAAGGAGCCATCGAAAGCGCCTTGGGGACGGGAAAGTGATTCTCTGGTCCGGGCACAGACGGCTGGATTAAAAATACCCCAAAATTTGGGGTGTTTTTAATTTGGCTTTATAATTAAGCTATGATTTATGACTTGATTATCGTGGGCGGCGGTCCCGGCGGCGTGGCGGCCGGGGTTTACGCGGCCAGGAAAAAGATAAAAACGCTTCTTATTACGAACGAATTCGGCGGCCAGTCCAATGTTTCGGCCGATATCCAAAACTGGATCGGAACGCGGACGATTTCCGGCTTCGATTTCACCAAGGCCCTGGAGGATCATCTGCGGGCCCAGGAGGATGTCGAAATCATAGACGACGATTCGGTCGGGTCGGTCAAAAGGGAAGCCGAAGGCTTGACGGTCGCGACTAAAGGCGGGAAAGCGTTCAAAACAAAAACGGTTTTAATCGCCTCGGGCGGCCGGCGGAGAAAACTCGGCATTCCGGGTGAAGCCGAGTTGAACGGCCGGGGAGTGTTTTATTGCTCCACCTGCGACGCGCCGGTAATGAGGGGTAAATCGGTGGCGGTGGTGGGCGGCGGGAACGCCGGGCTTGAAGCGGTGGTCGATCTGTTGCCTTACGCCGGTAAAATTTATCTCCTGGTTAGATCCGATCTATTGAAAGGCGATCCGGTAAATCAGGAGAAGACCGAGCAGTCGGCCAAGGTGGAAGTTATTTTCAACGCCTTGGCCCAGGAAATTTTGGGCGAAGGGATGGTTTCAAGTCTTCGCTATTTGGATAAGAAAACCGATGAGAAAAAAGAACTCGAGGTTCAGGGAGTTTTCGTGGAAATCGGCTCCGAACCCAATTCCGATTTTATGGGAGACTTGGTCCGGCTGAACGAGAAAAAAGAGATTGTCGTCGATCCCAAGACCCAAGCGGCTTCTTTGCCTGGAATTTGGGCGGCCGGGGACGTGACCGACGGCCTTTACAAGCAAAACAATATTTCGGCCGGCGATGCCGTAAAGGCCGTTTTGAATATTTACGATTTTTTAAAGGGTAATTGATTTTCTGGTGAAGCAAGAAAAAATTCTTGAAATTATCTCGGAGATCGGCCGATTTGATTTCCGATTTTTTGACGGCTTGAGGGACGGGGAGAACGATTCTTTTTGGCGCGGGGAAAAACAAAGATTGCGCAGCTCTCTTTACTATCTGGAAAAACAAGGCTTAATTCGCGGTCGTCGAGCCGAGCCTTCCGGTTCTCGCTTCTGGGAGATCACGGCCAGGGGGCGGTTAAGACAGAAAAGGCGGAAGCTTGAGGGAAGTCGGGCGGAGCGTTTGGTTTTAAGGGAAGCGAGGGTGGTAATCTTTGATATTCCGGAGAAAGAAAGATGGAAGCGGAGATGGTTGAGGACGAGCCTCGCGGCTTTGGGATTTCGGATGGTCCAGAGAAGCGTTTTTGTGGGACGGGGAAAAATCTCCAGGCGGTTTTTAAACAAACTGGCCGATTTGGCCATTCTGCCTTACGTCAAAATTTTTAATCTTGAGCCGGACGAAACGCCCGGAAAAAAACTTTTCCTTAGCTTTGTCATTTTGACTTTCGGTTTCTTTAGCCAAACGTTCGACTGCCTGCCCGATTTCTTAAGCCAGTGTGATATACTCGGATTTGGAATCTGATGATTAAGAAAATAAAGGGTCAATACGTGGTTATGGCCGAGACGACTAGCCGGGTTTTCGGCCGGTATCAAACCAAAGCCGAAGCCGAGAAGCGGCTTAAGCAAATCGAATTTTTCAAGCATCTGGCTGAAAATAAATCGCCGGGGAAACCGAAATCGAAATGATTGATTTTGACGATTTCAAGAAAGTCGAATTGAAAATCGGCCGGATTGTTTCAGCCGAAGAGCTGGAGGGTTCCGAAAAGCTCCTTAAGCTGAAAGTGGATTTAGGGGAGGATACGAGGCAGATTATCGCCGGAATCAAAACGACTTACGCGCCCGGCGAATTAATCGGCCGGGAGATTGCGGTGGTGGTAAATCTTAAGCCGAAAACGATTTTGGGCCTGGAAAGTCAGGGAATGCTTCTCGCGGCCTCGAGCGCCGAGGGACCGGTTCTTTTGGGACCGGACCGCCCGGTCGATCCGGGAGCCGAAGTCCGTTAGGTGAGATATGCGAAATAAAATCCAAATCTCAAATCCCAAAATTCAAAATAACAATCCATAATCTAAAATTATTTAATAATTCGGTTCCCGATTTAGATCAATACACTAACTCACGATCGTGAATTAGTGTATATACATTAACTTCCTTAGAAATTAAAAATTAAGAATCCGCCATTCGTCGTGCGGCATTCGCTATTAACCGGAAGGAAAGGTGGTCGGGGTGCTGGGAATCGAACCCAGGCTACATCCACCCCATGGACGCGGACTACCACTATCCGACACCCCGATAAAAATTCCGGCCGATTTCTGAAATTCAGCGGCCGGGATTAATTGGCTTTTTTGGTAAGCGTTTTAAGACACTGGGCGCAAGCCAGCACTTTTTCGCCGCTTTCGAGAGCTGTTTTTTGAAGATTGGGGTAGCGGCGGGTCTTGGGTTGGGGATTGTATTTACCTCTGAGTTTTATCCTTTTTCCAACCATAAGCGACCCTTTGCCGCAAATCGCACATTGTCTCATGGGTTTGATAATAGGGGAAAAGGCCTATAATGTAAAGGAAATGAATTCGTCCCTGGTCGGCGTTTTTGAAATAGTGGTTTTGATTTTCTCGGCCGTGATCCACGAGGTCTCCCACGGTTACGCCGCTTTGGCTTTGGGGGACCAGACCGCCAAGAATGCCGGTCGGCTGACCTTAAATCCCCTGAAACACCTTGATCCGGTTGGTTCGGTTCTCGTGCCGCTCGGCCTCTATCTTTTCCACTCGCCTTTTATTTTCGGTTGGGCCAACCCCGTGCCCTACAATCCCTATAATTTATACAAGGATTATAAATACGGTCCCCTCAAGGTCGCTCTGGCCGGTCCTTTGGCCAATTTTTGTCTAGCGGTGATTTTCGCCTTGGTGATAAGGGTCGGGATTTCTTTTCTTTCGCCCATAACCGTCGTTTTCTTGGACTTCGTCGTTTTTATAAACTGCCTTCTGATGATTTTTAATTTGGTGCCGATTCCGCCCTTGGACGGCTCGAAAGTTTTGACGGTTATTCTGCCCAGCCGTTATTCAACGGCTATTGAGCGATCGGGAACGGGCGGCCTGATTTTCGTCCTGCTACTTCTTTTCCTTTTCTCAAGCGTTATTTTTTCCGCCTCTTTTTATCTCTTTCAGCTTCTTACGGGTCCCGCGGCCGCGGGCCTTATGGGATCGCTCTGATTTTAGTTTCTAAAAGCTTTGACTATCGGATCCAAATCACCGGCCATTATTTTCTCGATATTGTGCCATTTTTTTCCGATTCGGTGGTCGGTTATCCGGTCGTCCGGAAAATTATAAGTCCTTATCTTTTCGGATCGGTCGGCTGAACCGATTTGTTCCCGCCTCAGGCCGCCTAATTTTCTTTCCTCGGCTTCCCGCTCGGCTTCGTAGAGCTTTGATCGGAGAATGGCCATCGCCTGGTCTTTGTTGGCGCTCTGGGAGCGTTCGGTCTGGGAAGAGACGACGACGCCGCTTGGCTTATGGAGTATCCGGACGGCCGTTTCCACCTTGTTGACGTTTTGGCCGCCGGGGCCG
>DATKRQ010000013.1:0-11291 GCA_035532135.1 Candidatus Tyrphobacter sp. | reverse complement strand
GGATCGGGCGCTGTGGCCTATGACAAATCGGGCTGGGGGAACAACGGAAACCTTGAGGGAGCCACAGACCTACCTACCTGGACGACCTCGAACTGTCTTACCTCTTCTCCCTGTCTGAGCTTTGATGGGACGGATGATTATGTAAACGCCGGCAGTTACGGGAATTCTTTTGATGTCACCTATACCGCTTGGGAAAAAGGAACCTCGACAAACACCGAAAACATAGCCTCGGTCGGATTTTACGACAGCTTTGACTTAAATGCCGGCGGATCGACTCAATTATTTTTCCATTCGTGCTACAATGGCGATACCGAGATTACTGTTAATTCTAATATCAACATCAACGACGGAGGCTGGCATTTTGTGGCCCTGGGGTATCAAAGCGGCGTTTCAAATAATCTCATCGCGGACATTGACGGACAAACGTCTATTAAAACGATTACTGGCGGACCCTATAGGAATACAGGCTATACTTATATAAGCAACGATCAGTGCAATGGCCAATTTAATCCATTTAACGGCACGCTTGAAAATATCCGGATTTATAACAGGCTTTTATCATCTAGCCAGATCCAGGCGATTTATAACGCCAAGCAGTAAAATAAAAAGGGTTATTTTTTAAGCCGGTTCTCGTAGTACCAGTTCAAGACGTTCCCCACGATCGGAGTGGCGTTCAAGCTGCCTTCCCGAGCGTTTTCAATCAACACCAAAACCATTATCTTCGGATGCTCCGTGGGCGTGTAGCCGACAAATAAAGCGTTCACGTTCTTATTGAGGTGGGTTTGAGCGCTGCCGCTTTTACCGGCGATGAGAAACGTCAAGGTGTGCAAGGTGTAAGCCGTGCCATAGGGCTTCGACACCACATCCTCCATCCCCTGGCGCACTTCTTTAAATTCCGGCTCCAGGTCGGTGAGGTTGAGAATCTGTTTTGGGGGAAGACCTAAATTCAAATGCGGCTCATAAACCACCCCCCCGTTCGCGATGGCCGAAAGAGCGTCGACAAGCTGGAGTGGGGTGACTAATAAATCCCCCTGGCCGATCGCGACGTTATAGGTGTTCCCGATAAGCCAAGGAGTGCCCGTTTTCGCCTTCAGATAATTGGGATCGGGAAGAAGGCCGGCCGCTTCGCCGGGAAAGTCGATCCCTGATTTCCGGCCCAGACCGAACGCCCGCCAATATTCGTTAAGCTTCTCGATACCCAGTCCCGGCTGAACGCCGAAACCGCCCCCCACCTCATAGAAGTAAACGTCGCTTGATTTGGCGAGGGCCGAATAGAGATCGACCCAGCCCTGATATTGCCAGTCCATAAACCGACTGGGTTTCGAGGGATCGTAGGGATTGGGAATGTCGAGATATCCAGGCGAAAATATCTGGGTTGTTGGCGAAATGACGCGTTCCTTAAGAGCGGCGGCGGCAACCAGCGGCTTAATGGTCGAACCGGGGCTGTATTGGCCGGAAACGGCCCGGTTAAAAAGGGGATGATTCGGATCGGTAAGATAACTACCCACCTTATTGGCGTCATAGCTCGGGAAACTGATAAGCGATAAAATTTCGCCATTCTGGGGATTTATGGCCAAACCAACTCCCGAAGTCTGACCCATACTCGTAATGGCGCTAAGCATGGTCTTGTAAAAATATTCCTGGAAAGGAGCATCGATGGTGGTTTTGAGCGTCTCCCCGATTTTAGGAGCCAGTTCCGATTGGCCTTGGGGCTTACCCAAAGCGTTCCGGTAAATGACTTCATAACCGTTCTTGCCCCGAAGGAGATTATCGTATTCTTCCTCGAGACCGGCTTTGCCCGTCACAATGTTATCCGCTCCCCAGCCCACATAGCCGGTAACCGTGGAAAAGGCCGGACTTATGTAATCCCGGGCATAGCCTTGAATCACGTTTAAATAAGGGAAGTCCAGGCTTTGAATGGCAATCACCTGATCGCGGGTAATATCATTTGCGACAACCACCTCGTTTGTCTCTTCGAGGTTGGCTCTGGCTATTGTTTTTAAAAGATCGTCGGGCTTCAGGGCTAAAATATTTTGAAGGCTGGAGAACGTTTTGTCCCGAGCGCCGGATTTAAGCATCTCGCTGACATTTAAGGAAACGCTCCAAACCGGCTGATTGGCCGCCAGAGGAACGCCTGTCCGATCGACAATCAATCCCCGGGGAGCGATAATGGGAATTTTTTCGTCCACGTTAGCCAAGGCCCGGTCGGCATAATAGCCGTGATTAAAGACGCCGAGGGAAAAAAGACGGCCAAAAATCAGACAGGCGCCGACTAAAAACGCAAGCCAGACGAATTTAAAAATCCGGTTCTCCAGGGGTTGTTCCTTGAGGCCTAATTCAGGCGAAATACTGTCAGCGATTACCTCATCGAAAGAAACTTTTCTTTTTCCTTTTAAAGTCATAGAGATGGGTTAAACTCAAAAAGACAAGTCCTAAAGCCAGATTATAGCCGAGTTCCAGGACAACTGAAAGCCAGTCAAAGCCGCGGATTCTGAGGTCTATCAGGAAGGTCCCTAAGGTGAGGGCAAGGAAGAAAGAAACCGCCAGCCGGCTCGGGAAATAATCGATGACAAGATAGCCGAGAACGACGCCCGCGGCGAAAAGCAGGCTTTGAGAAGTGAAATTCGGCAGGAATTTAAGCAAGACGATGCTTAAGGCGAGAAAGAAAATTCGGCGGGGCCATCTTTTCTCATCGAGCCCCAGGAAAACAAGATAGACAAAAAGGAAGTCGGGCTTTAAGCCGTAAATAATCGAAGCCCGAGAAAGCTGAAAGATTCCCAAAACCAGAAGCAGTAGAAGCCTAATGAGATCGGAGAGAAACATCGGTAAGGTCTTCCAATTTGAAGGGCGACACCAAAACGGCCGATTCGTAGGGATCGCCGGAATCGGCGACGATGGAAACAATCCGGCCGATTTCCATTCCGTAAGGCAAATCGGCTCCGGCCGAGAGAACCAAATCGCCCGCGGAAATTTTGGCCGCTTTGGGAATCAAGCTGACTTTAAGCTCAAGTCCGCCCTGAAACAGGCCATCGGTCTGGCTTTTCCCGATTCTCACCGCCGTTTGCCAATCGGAGTCGAAAACGGTCCGCACAACGCTTTCGTCGGACGAAACTTCGACTACCTTACCCACCAAAACATCGGAACCAAGAGTGACTGTGTCGCCGACCCCAACTCTCTGATTCTTGCCGGCGGCCAAAGAAATGAATTTTTCGTTGTTGAAGGGATAGCTTGAATAAACCTTAACGGTCGAGCTTGAGGCGAGTTCTTGATTTAAAAGAGCCGCCTTAAGGTTTTCGTTTTCCTGTTTTAACTCCCGGACCTGGGTTTCAAGACCGGCCTGGGGATTAAAGCTCTCCGCTAATTTTCCGAAATAGTCGGCCAAGACGAATTTTTGGGGCAAAATAAAAAAACCGCCCAGAGCCAAAATCAAAAAGATGACTGAACCGAGGAGGATTAGCCATTCTCGCTTCATAAGCGTTTAAAAATTTACCGGCCGGGGTTTCTGCTGGTTGGAAAGGATGGTCTGGTAATGAGGCAGGTCTTCGAGGATAACGCCCAAGCCGCGAGCCACGGCCGTCAGAGGCTCGTCGACGATAATAATATTTACGGTTATCTCTTTTTCCAAAAACTTATCCAGGCCTCTCAGAAGACTGCCGCCGCCAGCCAGATAAATGCCTCTCTGAAGAATGTCGCCGACAAGTTCGGGCGGAGCAGTTTCAATGAGTGTTTTAATGCTTTCGGCAATGCTTTTAATTGATTTCTGGAGGGAGGCGCGAATGTGATTGTTCTTAACCAGGATTTCCTTAGGAAGGCCAGTCGCCATATCCCGGCCCCTCACCGGCAATTCCAGTTTTTCATCCAAAGCGATGGCCGACCCAATCGAGATTTTCAATTCCTCGGCCGTCGGCTCGCCGATCAAAAGCCGGAATTCGTCTTTGATGTATTTAATAATGTCGTCGTTCAATTTCTGGCCGCCGATTTTCAGGCTTTTGGAAATCACGGCTCCGCCAACCGAAATCATGGAAATCTCTGTCGTGCCGCCGCCGATATTCACCACCATGCTGGTAGTCGCTTCCTCCACCGGAAGGCGCGCTCCGATAGCCGTGGCCAGGGGCTCCTCGACCAAAAAGACTCTGGCGATGCCGGCTGCCCGGGCGGCGTCCTCAACCGACTTCCTTTCCACCTCGGTCAAGTTGGTCGGAATGCTTATCAAGGCGGTCTGATAGCGGGAAAAGGGTCCCTGGCCCTTAATGTTTTTCAGGAAATGCTTCAGGATTTCTTCGGTCGTTTCAAAATCGGAAATGACGCCGTTCATTAAAGGTTTGATGAGAGAAATATGGGCCGGCGTCCGGTCGAGCATTTTCTTGGCTTCGGAACCGATAGCGATAATTTGGCCGGTTCGGTTATTGATTGCCACGAGGCTCGGCTCTTCGACAACCAAACCCCTCCCCTTGAGATAAACCAGGGTGTTGGCCGTCCCCAGATCAATGCCCACTCCTTTAGCCAAGTTTTCGAATAAAGTCATAATTAACTAATTGAGATTTTTTTGATTTTCGGCTCTTCACTTCCATCTTGGAGCCGGTTTTTTCGCTTACCACGATCCGCCAGGGCAGGCCGATTAAATCGGCATCGGCGAATTTTTCTCCGGCCGAAACCGCCCGATCATCATAAAGAACGCTCGCGCCGGAAGAAGTGAGCTTCCGGTAAAGCGCCTGGCCGATTCCTTTTTTAAATTCCAAAAGATGAAAGCGGAAGGGAGCGACCGATTCCGGCCAGATTATTCCCCGGTCATCGTGAGAAACTTCGACAATGGTGCCAATGAGCCGGTTGAGGCCCAGTCCGTAACAGCCCATCAGGACGTCTTTTTCTTCCCCCTCGGCTGTTTTGAAACGCAGGCCGAAAGGTTTGGAAAACTTATCTTTAAGCTTAAAGATATTTCCGACTTCGATGGTATTTTGGGAATCCAGCTCTTTTCGGCCGCAAACGGGGCAGGCGGGATCGCTTCCCGCGATTTCCTTGTTTATGGCCACTCGGCACCCGGAGCAGATGAAAATCGTGTCTTCCCCCGCCGGAGTGATCGTCTGAAATTCGTGGGAATATTGGGAAAAAGTCCCGCCGGAAGCATAAGTAAGATAAGTCTTTTTGGCAATCCCCGCCCGCCGGAAAATCTTCTGATAAGCCCTTTTGGCTTTTTCATAATAGCGGTCGAGATCGGCTTCGTTTTCGTGAAAAGAATAAAGATCCTTCATCACGAATTCCCGGCCGCGCAGTAGGCCTGATTTGGGCCGCTTTTCGTCCCGAAATTTGGTCTGAATTTGAAAAATGGCCCTGGGCAAATCGCGATAGGAAAGCAGGAACTTTTTTACCAAAGGCGCGATTATTTCTTCGTGGGTTCCGCCCAGGACCAAATCGCTCCGGCTATAGAAGCTCGTGAATTTAAAGAGGTCGTCGACTGTTTCCCAACGGCCGGTGGTCTGCCAATTAGCTTTGGGCTGGAGGGAGGGCATTAAAATTTCTTCGCCCCCGATACACGTCATCTCTTCCCTCACGATCCGCTCGACGTTTTTGAGCACCCTTAACCCCAGGGGCAGAAAACTATAAACGCCGGCCATGGTCTTATCGACGAAGCCGGCCTGGGCCAGCAGTCGGGCGTTTACGGCTTCTTCCTCTCGGGGAGCCTCTTTGAGCGTTTTAGTGAAAAGTTCCGATTGGCGCATCAGCTTAATATGTCTTTAATTGTGACCGCTATCATCAAAAGCAAAAGCAGGGTGAAACCGATCTTATTGGCCAGGGCTTGAAAACGATAGTTCAAGGGTTTTTTGATTATCCGTTCAATGGAAGCAAAAAGCAACTGGCCGCCGTCCAGGGCCGGAAAAGGGATGATATTAATCACGGCCAGATTCACCGAAATCAGGGCCAAAAATTCCAGGAGATAGGCGACCCCGAGGCTTTTGGAGAAAGAAAGGAGATGATAAATGCCGACCGGACCGGAAACGGCGCTCAAAACCGCGTAATGGCCCACAAAAAGGCTTTCAAAAAAATAAAAAAGAGAGAGGACGGTCAAGGAGACGAGCGCCCACAATTCTCCGGCTGATTTAATGACGGCGTCAAAAATGTTTTCCTTGGGCAAACCGCTTTCGCTTATCTCGACGCCTATCTCGCCGTTTTTTGGAACCACGGAAATCGTTTGGCTTTGGCCGCCGGTTTCCATAACCTTGAGACTGATTTTCTTTCCGGTGTTGGCTTTTATGAAATCGATGAGGTCGTTGGCTTTGTTGAATCCGATAATTTCGTCTCCGGTCTTGAAACCGGCGGAGGCGGCCGGCGATTGGGGCAGGATGCCCGCAACCAGGACGTGATTCGGCAGGCCGACCAAAAAAACCGGCACCAAAGCCAGCCAGGCGATCACGAGATTCATCAAAACCCCGGCCGTGAGCACGATCGCCTTTTTGAAGAAGGGCTGATTGAGGAAACTTCTCTCATCCGGAAGTTCCTCTTTTTCTTCGGTCGGAGGCGTTTCGCCGTAAATACGGACGAAGCCGCCGAAGGGAAGAAGGTTGAGGCTATATTCCGTCTCTCCCCGCTTCCGGGAAAAAAGCTTCGGGGGAAAGCCAAAACCGAATTCGTCCACCCTTAAGCCGCAGAGCTTGGCGGCCACGAGATGCCCGAACTCGTGACCTAAAATCAGGATAAAAAGAAAAACGAGAGCGATGACGATTGTGCTGACCATAAGCGTTTGAAACCCGCTCTCGCCGGCCATCGGAGGCCCGAGACAAGCCGGACTTCCGTGTTTATTTTTTTAATTCCCCTATTTTCCCTTCCACCAGATCGTCAACTTTCTGATTGAATTGGTCGACGATCTTCTGGATTTCCTCCTTGCCCCTGAATTTTAAATCCTCGTCCCCCTCCTGATTGATTGAGTTTTTCGCTTCGTCGCGAATCAGCCGCATTTTTATTTTCTTTTCCTCGGCCGCCGATTTGATATTTTTTTGGAGGATCTGCTTCCGCTCTTCGGTCATCGGGGGAAATTTGACCCTGACAAGGGAAGCTTCCGGCTGAACGCCCAAGCCCAGATTGGCCGCTTCAATGGCCTTCACGATGGCGGGAATGGCTCCCCGATCCCAGACCGTTACAATCAGATCGCGCGGCGGGTCGATGTTAATCGATCCCAGCTGATTGAGCGACAAGACGCTGCCCGCATATTCGACTTTGACATTTTCGATAATTTTGGCGGTCGGCCGATCGGTCCGAAAAGAAAGCAGTTCTTCCTTTAAGGCCTCCAGAAGTTTAGTCGTTTTTTCTTCGAATTCCTTGAGTTGATTCATGCCTCGGTTTTAAATTGTGTTTTAATAATACTTTTGGCGGCGAAGACGGTCAATTGTTTCGATCGCCCGGCACACTAAGGGGCTTCTGTTTTTTCCATTAAGTCGCGGATAAAAACGTGGCTAAAATAAGCCGGGTGAGACAAAGACGCGTGATTTCTTTAGAAACTCGCCGCTAAAAATTCAAATTGGAGACGCTTATTCACATTAAATTGGCCGATCCTCGTCAGGCATTCAAGGGTGGCTTTCAGTTTTTCCCTCTGTCTTACAGGTTCCCGGCCCAGAAGAACCATAAGCTCGGTCAAAAAAAGCTGGGCGGTTTCCTTGGCTTCGGCTATCTCGGTTATAATCTCTTTTCTCGTTTTTTCCGTTTGGATGAATTGCCGGGCTAGCCGACCAATCTTCTTTATTTTTTCATCGGCCGCCAAACTTAGCGCGCGGCTCGGCCGGCCGAAGGAATCCCGGGCCAGCGATTTAGCCTTTAAGACATCGAGGTTGAGGGTTTCAATCAGAATCTTTTCGATGGTTTCCTCTTCCAGGGGAGGAAAATATATTTTCTGGAGTCGGGAAAGGAGGGTGGGCGAAAGCCTGTCCGGCGTCGAGGCCACGAGGATGATCAGGCTTGAGGCCGGCGGCTCCTCGACAATTTTTAAAATGGCGTTTTCGGCTTGACTCGTTAAATTTTCGGCTTCGTTCAGGATGGCGATACGCTTCGCGCCCACAATCGGCTTTTGGAAAAGGAAATTCTTCAAGCCCTTAACCAGCTCGATTCCGAGCGAAGAGGCTCCGCCGGCGTCCATAATCAATGTTTCGATGAGCGGCCGGCGGGGCGGAAAAGAAAACTCGCCGTTCTCGAGAAAGGCCGCCAGGGTTTTGGCGAAATAAAACTTTCCCACCCCCGGCTCGCCGAAAAAAAGATAAGCCTGGGCCAGATTGTCTTTCTTGGCCAGTTTTTGAAAATAGGTTTTTAACTCTTCCCGGCCAATCAGCTCCATAACGCTTATTTATTGATAAGAGTCCGCTTGTAGGTATCGAGGTGGTCGAGGACCATTCCGGTGCCTCTGGCCACGCAAAAAATGGCTTCGTCGGCCACATAAATCGGCACGCCCAGGAAACGTTTAAAAAATTCGTCGATATTTCTTAAGCCGGCGCTCCCTCCCGAAAGAATGATGCCTTTCTCCATCACATCGGCCACAAGCTCCGGCGGGGTCTGATTAAAGACCTCCTGAACCGAGGCAGCGATGTCCATAAGACAAGGAGTGACCGCTTCGGCAATCTCGTTCGAGGTGATGCTCAGATCTTTGGGCAGGCCGGAAACCAGATCCCGCCCCCTGAATTCGAATTCAATGCCGCTTTTCATAGGCAAAGCCGAACCAGCCTCGATTTTAATCATTTCGGCCGTCTGTTCGCCGATCAGAATCGAATATTTCTTCTTGACGTAATTAATGATGGCTTCATCGAATTTATTGCCGGCCACCCTTAAGCTTGACCAGCAAACGATGCTTCCCAGGGAAATCACGGCCACCTCCGAGGTGCCGCCGCCGATATTAATAATCATATTGCCCGAAGAAGAATTAATGGTGACGCCGGCGCCTAAGGCCGCGAGAAGCGGCTCCCGGACGACGTAAGCGTTTTTGGCGCCGGCTTCGACGGCCGCCTTGATCACCGCCCGCCTCTCGGTCGGAGTAACGCCGGCCGGCACTGAAATAATGATGTCCGGCCGGAACATATTCCAACGGCCGATTGAACGGTTGATAAAATAATTAAGCATGGCTCTCGTGATGTAATAATCGGCCACCACTCCTTCCTTCAGGGGTTTGTAAGCCACGATGTTTTCCGGCGTCCGGCCGACCATTTCCTTGGCCTCCCGACCGACGGCCAAAACCGAGTTCTTGGGCAAGCTTAAGGCCACAATGGTGGGCTCGTTAATGACGAATCCCTTTCCGGGAGCGAAAACGACGGTGTTCGCGGTGCCTAAGTCAATTCCAATTTTTCTCGTAAACATAATGATTTGGTTTGATATTATTATTTCCGGACCGGAGTGTCAAAGAAACCAGAGACCGATAAATCGGAAATTTTTTCCTCTTAATTGACAGCCGTTCAAGCGGCGGTAAAATACCAATACTAATCGCGGCCGGACTTCAGCTAAAATATCGTTGAAAGATAAAAAACAGTCGATTAAAAAATACTTTTATCCATGGTCACCTTAACCAAGAAAGAAAAAGACGTCATTAACAGTCGGTTCTCGGAAAATTCCCTGAAGATGCTTAAAAAGCGCTATCTCATGATTGACGAGAAGGGAAATCAGGAAACGCCGGCCGACATGTTTTTAAGGGTGGCCAACGCCATCGCCGAGATAGAAAAAAATTACGGCCACGACAAGAAATTCGTCGACCAGGTAGCCCGAGATTTTTTGAGCGTCATGGCTACCAAGGAATACACTCCGGCCGGCCGAACGCTTACGAACGCCGGAGCGGACACCCCTTTAATCGCCAACTGCATCGTTTTGCCTATTCACGACTCGATGGAAAGCATCTTTCAGACCCTGAAGGACGCCGCTCTTTTGCAGCAAGCCGGTTCCGGTCTGGGCTTTGATTTGTCCGAGATGAGGCCGGCCGATTCGGTAACCAAGAAGTCTCGAGGCCGAGCGAGCGGGCCGGTCTCCTTCTTAAGGGTCTATGACGCGGCTTTCGGCACCATCAAGCAGCAAGGCCGCCATGGAGCCAATATGGCCATGATGCGGGTCGATCATCCGGATATCCTGGATTTCATCGCCTGTAAGGAAAAAGAGGGTGAAATCCATAATTTCAACGTGACGGTCGTGCTCACCGACGAATTTATGGAGGCCCTGGAAAAGGCTCCCGACAAGCATTGGCTTTGCGTCTTTAAGGGAAAAAAGATGAAGCCTCACAAGGTTTTTCGACACCCCAACGGCTCGGTGGACAAGTACGAAGAAGTGGATGTTTCGCCCAAGGAATTATTCGATCTGGTCATTGAGCATGCCTGGAAGAACGGCGAACCCGGAGTAGCCTTTATCGATACCATCAACCGAACCAATCCCCTGCCCGACCTCGGACCGATCGCCTGTTCCAATCCCTGCGGCGAGCAATTTCTCCATCCCTACGATAATTGCAATTTGGGTTCCATTAATCTGGCCACTTTCGTAAAGCAGGGAAAAATCGATTGGCCGAGACTGAAATTCACCGTCCGCACAGCCGTGAGGCTTATGGACGACGTGATTGACAAGTTTGATTTCCCGGTGCCCCAGGTAACCGAACTGGCCAGGCATAACCGAAGAATCGGATTGGGCATTATGGGCTTCGCCGACATGCTTTATCAGCTTAACGTCCGCTATGATTCCAAGCCGGGCTTCGCCCTGGCCGAAAGAGCGATGGGCTTCATCAACAAGGAGGCTTATCTCACGTCTCAATCTCTGGCCAAAGAAAAAGGCATCTTCCCCAACTATTCAAAGAGCGTCTTCGTGAAAAAAGACGCTCCCCACTCGGCGGCCCAGGAACACGGCATCGGAAAGGAAATGAGGAACGCGGCTCTGACCACCGTCGCGCCGACCGGATCAATTTCCATGATGTACGACGTTTCTTCGGGTATTGAGCCGAACTTCGCCCTAGCTTACATCAAGCAGGACAAAGACGGCCAGCAATATCATTACTTCAACGAGCATTTTAAGAAGGCCTTGAACGAACATAAGCTTAAAAAAGAAGAGCAGGACAAGGTGATGGACGAAGTAATCAAGACAGGAACAATTCAACATCTGGATTGGCTTCCCAAGGCGCTCCGTGACACTTTCGTCGTGGCCATGGACATCCCGGGCTACGACCATATGAAAATGCAGGCGGCTTTTCAGCGGAACGTGGACAATTCCATTTCTAAAACCGTCAATTTCCCGAATTCGGCCACCCGGGAAGAAATCTTTGAAGTTTTCGTCAAAGCCTGGAAACTGGGTTGCAA
>DATKRQ010000012.1:0-2288 GCA_035532135.1 Candidatus Tyrphobacter sp. | reverse complement strand
CACCTTGAACCGGGAAAAGTTCGAGCGATTTCCATGGAGCCGACCGACGGCTTGAATCGGGGCGCCGAAGCAGTGGATACGGGGAACATGATTGAGGTGCCGGTGGGGGAGGAGACGCTCGGGAATCTTTTTGACGTGATGGGCCGGGCTTTAACCAAACCCCAGAAACCGTTTGTTAAATATTTGCCCATTCATCGACCGGCGCCGAAGTTCACCGATCAATCGACCAAGACCGAAGTTTTTGAAACGGGCATCAAGGTTATCGATTTAATATGCCCCTTTATTAAGGGCGGCAAAGTCGGCCTTTTCGGCGGCGCCGGCGTGGGAAAAACCGTTCTCCTTCAGGAGCTTATCCGGAATACGGCCGAAGTGGGCGGAGGTGTTTCCGTTTTCGCCGGCGTGGGGGAAAGAACCAGGGAAGGAAACGACTTGTATCGGGAAATGAAAGAATCGGGCGTGCTTCAAAAGACGGCTCTGGTTTTCGGCCAGATGAACGAAGTGCCTGGCGCCCGGGCCCGGGTCGCTCTTTCGGCTTTGACGATGGCTGAATATTTCAGAGATGAGGAGGGCAAAAACATTCTCCTTTTCATCGACAACATCTTCCGGTTTTCACAGGCCGGATCGGAAGTCTCGACTCTCTTGGGTCGGTTGCCCTCGGCGGTCGGCTATCAGCCGACGCTGGCTTCGGAGATGGCCGAGCTCCAGGAGCGGATTACTTCGACCACCAAGGGTTCCATCACCTCCGTCCAGGCCGTTTACGTGCCGGCCGACGATATCACCGATCCAGCTCCGGCCACCACCTTCAGTCACCTGGATTCGACCGTCGTGCTTTCACGGGCGCTCACGGAAATCGGAATCTATCCGGCCATTGATCCCTTGGCTTCCACCTCGAGCGCGCTTGATCCGAAGATCGTGGGCGAAGAGCATTATCTGGTGGCCACCGAGGTTCAGAAAATCCTTCAGCGCTACAAAGAGCTCCAGGATATCATCGCCATCTTAGGAATCGAAGAACTCTCCGACGCCGATCGGAAGACCGTGGAAAGAGCGAGAAAAATCCAGCGATTCCTTTCCCAGCCGTTCTTCGTAGCCGAAATTTTCACCGGCCAGCCGGGAAAATATGTCACCTTGAAGGAGACCATCCAGGGTTTCAAGGAAATCATCGAGGGTAAGCATGATGACGAGTCGGAGGAAAAATTCTATCTCAAGGGCGGCATCGGAGACGTCAAATAAAATTATGACCGTAGGCGTTTACGCTTTGGAAAAAATTCTCTATCGGGGGGAAGCCAGTTCGGTTAATTGTCCGACTCAAGACGGCGAAATAACCATCCTCGACCATCATCGTCCCCTGATTTCCCTTTTGAAAAACGGGGTAATTAAGATACTTGATAAAAGCGGCGAGACCAAGTATATTTCAGTCGCTTCCGGTTTTCTTGAGGTTCAGCCTCAAGGCCGGGTGAAGATCTTATTAAGCGGGAGTGGTGACTATGGAACAAGTTCTCGAATTTAAAGAAAGTGCTCCTCTTGCCCACTATGAAGCATCGGGATGCTTTATAACGTGTTTCGATTTCAGACAATACCCGCACACCGACGATCTTTTGAAATTGCTCTTTGGCGAATCTAGGTTTGATATGGTGAGAATCGCCGGCGGCGCCAAGGATCTAGCGACCGAGAAAGACGACAAAAAATCGGCCGCCGGACGCAATTTCATCCTTGATCAAATCAGAATTTCCTCCAGGCTTCACGGAACGAGACGGGTAGTCTTAACGCTCCATCTCAACTGTGGCGCATACGGCGGTTCGGAAGCGTTTGGTAATAATCTCAACGCCGAACGCGAGCATCATGCGGAAGCGCTTAAAAAAGCCGCTTGGGCGGTCTCCGAAGAGATCCCCGGCGTCGAAGTTGAGTGTTTTCTTATTGGAAATAAAATCGTCTGGAGGGTTTAAGCGCGGGGATTAGGAGGATCAAAACGGCTCCCGATGGGAGCCGTTCTTTATAGATAGACTACAGAAATCTCTTATTTAAACACATTAGATGGCATCGAGAAACTTTCTAGGCTCGAGACATTCGCCGGAAGTGTTTTGGTGTCCGCCGCCTTTTACAAATTTAGCCAACTCAAGCACTGAAGTTTTTTGGTTATTTCCGCTCCGGAAACCCAGCACCAGCGTGATGGTCGATAACCACCACGGAGCAGCCGGCGTCCAAGAATTCTTTTACGCCTAACGCGCAATCAACGGTATAAATAACCGGTTTCCCGACAACCTTCTTAAAAATCGGCTGGATATTGTCCC
>DATKRQ010000011.1:0-16861 GCA_035532135.1 Candidatus Tyrphobacter sp. | reverse complement strand
GGCTGCCTGCAGAAGAAAATTTGGGAGAGAAAGACGTCTCCCGTCTCTGTCAACCTGTTTCACGCCTACTGTGGCAAGAATAAGATTGATCTCGAACGAGACGAGATTTCCCCGTTTACCGATTGGGCCTGCGTTAGGATTTTGAACGTCGGGGGCGCTGGCTTGATATCGAATATCCAATTTTACAGCAGTCGCGAAGAAGCGTTGAGGGAATTAGCCGCGCCGACGCCTCAAAACGAAACAAAATTGTTTATCGATCTCGATGCTGGTTTTTTTGAACCCAGCCGGCCGGTCGGTTATCCCGACGTGAAAATCATCTGGATCCGGCCGTGGGTTGATCGATGGGCGACGGAGTACACCGATCAGTTTATCGCCGACCTGATTGCCTTGGAGGCTTTTGAAGAGGCCAAACTCACCGGTGGTCGCTCCACCTGCGGGATTTGGGCCTGGCTCTTGGTCAATAACGAGAAGCGAAGGCTGATGCGATTCTCTCTAATCACGGCCGACGGGGTTGTTTTTGAGAAGCAATTTTGAAGCGCGGACGCCGATCCGCGCTTCTTCTATTATTAGTTTTATCCCAGTAAAAAGTTTATACTTCTAAAAAGAAAGAGATGGGAGAAAAAATCCGAAATTTTTTTGGTCAGTTTCAATACGATCCCGTCATTGAAAATTGGGCCGGCCCCCGGTCTCGTTTTGCGCGTTATGCGGTCGGGGGCATGGGCGGTTCGCATCTTGCGGCCGACCTCTTAAAAACGCTTAGGCCGGAACTGAATCTCGTCATCCACTCCGATTACGGTTTGCCGGCGCTAAGCGACGCCGAGGCCAAAGAGACGCTTTTCATCGCGAGTTCTTACTCCGGCGAGACGGAGGAGACAATTGACTTCCTTGCGTCCGCGGCCGGAAAAAATTATCCCGCTTTGGTTGTCTCGACCGGCGGTCGCTTGCTTGATTTGGCGAAGGAAAAACAATTACCCTTTATCCGACTACCCTCGGAACCGGTCCTGCCGCCCAGATTAGCGATGGGCTACGGTTTTCTGGCTTTAGCTCTCGCCGTAGGAGAAACGGATATTTTGACCAAAGCCAAGACGCTTTCTTCTCTTTCGGCCGCTGAGGCGGAGGCGAAAGGAAAAGAACTGGCCGAGAAGATAGCGACCACCATTCCGCTAATTTACGCTTCCGACCGGAATAAGGCGTTGGCTTATCATTTTAAGGTTGATTTAAACGAAACGGCCAAAACCCCCGCATTCATCAACGCCTTCCCCGAACTTAATCACAACGAGATCGCCGGCTTCGAGCCGGGCGCGGATAAATTCTCGTTTATTTTTTTGAAGGACGATGACGACGATCCGAGATTGAGTCGCCGGGAAGATATTTTTAAAGAAATCCTTCCGACCGCCAAAATTTTTGAGCTGGCACTGGAGGGAAAAGACCGGCTGGAGAAAATTTTCTTCGCCGTTCTCTCGGCCGAGTGGACCGGTTATCATTTAGCCCTGAAACTGGGCCGTGATCCGGAAGAAAACGCTTTGATTCAAGAATTCAAAAAACGACTGACCGCTTAAGAACCGGCTAATTTATCGAACTCGCCCATTAGGGTTTTGTACTGGTTGTTCAAATCGTTTATCTGCTTCGCTTCGCTATTCATAGTCTCGATGGTTTTCTTGACTTCGGTTTCATTGGCCTGGCTCTGATTGCCCTCAAGCCGCGAACGCAAAAGCTCCAAAAGGTTGTAGGAGTCGGCGTTATAGCTGATTAGCTTATTGACGATCTGCGACTCGTCAAGGATCGCTTCAAGGCCCACCTTGGTGGCTCCGGTCGGACTGACTTGATTCAGGTTTTGGGCCATGACCTCAAGGTTTTTCGACAAGTCGACGGCCGCGTTCCTGGCAATGCCGTTTTGGTTTATCTCATATAGGATTGTTTTGAGGCCGGCCAGACCGTTGCCCGCCGTTTCGTCGGTTTGGATAGAGGCCAGACTGGAGATTGATTCCTGAGAAATCGAAACGATTTGAGCGGAAGCGTCGCCGCCCTGAACTCTGGCCTCGGTGAAAGCCCGAGGCACGTAACCTCGGCTCTCTTTAGACCAAAAGTAGGCGCCCAAGATCAAGACGACTGCGAGGATTACCCCTCCCGTCAATAACTTTTTCAGGGCCGCCGGCTTTAGGCGTTTTTTCATCTCGGCCATTCTATCAGCTTTTTTCTTCGGGCGCAAAGATTGTGAAATCCTTTTTTCCGGCTATACTCTTAAGGAGTTTATGAAAGATCGGGAATTGGAAAAATTGGTCAAAAAAGAGATTGGGCGCCAGGAAGAGACGCTTGATTTAATCGCTTCCGAAAACATCGCTTCGCCCGAGATTTTAAGCCTGCTGGGCTCGGCGCTGACTAATAAATACTCCGAAGGCTATCCGGGCAAAAGATATTATCCCGGGAACGTTTATTATGACGAGATTGAAAAACTGGCCCAGGCCCGAGCCTTGAAACTTTTTAAGCTTTCGCCGAAAAATTGGGCGGTGAACGTCCAGCCGTATTCCGGCTCGCCGGCCAATCTGGCTATCTATGCCGCGCTCCTCAAACCCGGCGAAACGCTTATGGGGATGAAGCTCTCTTCGGGCGGGCATCTGACGCACGGCCACGGCGTTTCCCTGACCGGCCAATTTTATCATTCGGTCCAATACGCGGTTGACGAGGAAACGGGCTTGATTGATTTCGGGGCGCTCCGAAAATTAGCCAAAGAGCATAAGCCAAGAGTGATCGTCTGCGGCTTCACCGCTTATCCGAGAAAAATAAATTTCAAAGCGTTCAGCGAAATCGCCAAAGAGGTTGACGCTTATCTCGTGGCCGATATTTCGCATATCGCCGGGCTTGTTTCAGCCGGCCTCCATCCCTCGCCTTTTCCTTATGCCCAGGCGGTTATGACCACCACCCACAAGACGCTCCGCGGCCCGCGGGGGGCGGTTATTTTCAGCCGCTTGGAAAGGCTTAAAGGCGGCGAGCGGACGATCGCCGAAGCGGTTGATCGCGCCGTTTTCCCCGGCCTTCAGGGCGGGCCGCATAATAATGAAACGGCCGCCAAAGCCCGGGCCTTTTTCGAAGCCGCCCGGCCGGAATTCAAAAAATACGCCGCCCGGGTGGTGAAGAACGCTTCCGTATTGGCTTCGGAATTAAAGCGGGGCGGGCTCAAGGTGATTACCGGAGGGACAGACACCCACCTGATTTTGGTGGATGTGAGGAGCTTCGGCCTGGATGGGCTTACGGCCGAAAAAAGACTTGAAAAAAACGGGATTATCGCCAACCGCAACTCCGTGCCGGGCGATCCCTCGCCTTTTAAGCCCTCGGGCCTGCGCCTGGGGACGCCGGCTTTAACGACCAGGGGCCTGAAGGAAAAGGATATGAAGCTGATTGCCGATTTGATTTTGAAAATTTTAAAGGACGACCGAAACCTGAGAAGCGAAACTCGAAAAATATGCGAAAGATTCTCGGTAAAGAAATTGCTCAAGGAGTAATCGAACGGCTAAAAAAGATGGAGCGGCCGAAAAAATATTTGACCGCTATTTTAGTAGGGGATGATCCCGGCTCTCTTAACTTCATCGAGCAAAAAAGAAAACTGGCCGAGGCGCTCGGGGTGGATTTCCGTCTTTACCGCTTCGCCCGAGACATCAAAAACGATTCCTTAAGGAAGGAGGTTAGCCGTCTCTCGGCCCAGAAAAAAACGGGCGGAGTCATCATTCAGCTGCCCCTGCCCGAAGGGCTAAACCGCCACTATATTTTGAACGCCGTGCCGAGGGAAAAAGACCTCGACGTTTTAGGCGAGCGGGCGCTCGGTTCTTTTTACACCAGCCGACAATTGGTTCTGCCTCCGGCCGTGGGAACGCTCGAAGAAATTCTGAAATCCACTGGCTTCAATCTTGAGGAGGCCGACGTGGCGGTGGTGGGCGCCGGACTTTTAATCGGCCGGCCGATCGCTCTCTGGCTTCTCGGCCGGTGCAAAAACCTGACCATAATCGACTCGCGGGGGGACGCCTCTCTCGTTTCGCGGGCCGATCTTATAATCCTGGGAGCCGGTAGGCCCGGTCTCGTTTCCCGGGCCGCGCTCAAACCGGACGCCAAGGTGGTGGATTTTGGTTACGCCCTGGACGATTCGGGCCGGGTAAGCGGCGATTTTAAAATTTTGTCTGAGGAAACGGCGGAAGAGGACGGAGGCTGGTACACGCCCACTCCGGGCGGCACGGGGCCGGTCTTGGTAGCCAAAATTTTGGAAAATTTCTTTTTGCTGAATCGAGACGCTTAGAGATGTCCAAACCAACCCTCCATATCGTTTTCGCTTTTTTTTTCGTCGCTTGCCTCGCCCTTCTTGTCTTGGCCGAACCGGCTGAATTTTCTTTTTCGCCTTTGAGCGAGCCCAAGACTTCGGCTTCGGATTTAGCCGTCCTTATCTTAGGTCGGGCCGGCCAGGGTGAAGGGGGAATCTGGGAACAGGCGCCCAATCTGACCGATACCATCCTTTTAGCCGATTTTCATTCGGAGACGGATACGCTGAATTTGATTTCCTTGCCCCGGGATCTTTACGGCAATTGGGGGAACGGCGATTTTAAAATAAACGAAGCCTACGAGCGGGGCGAGATGGCCGGCCTTTTGAATTCGGTTCAAGGAATCACCGGCGTCCAAACGAAAAATTATCTGGTGGTTGACTTGAGCACGGTCAAAGACCTGGTTGACGATATGGGAGGCCTCGACGTTAATCTGCCCTCGGCCGTGACCGATTCGGTGAGTGGCTACACCATGCCGGCCGGCGCCCGGCACCTCTCCGGCGACCAGACCGTTTGGCTTATCCGGAACCGCTATTCGAATGAAGGGGATTTCTTTCGGGAGGCCAACCAGCAGCTGATTATTTCCGCCGCCGCCCAGAAATTCGAGTCCCTCGGTCTCGCTCAAAAAACTTCCTTGTTTTTCTCCCTGCTTCCCACTCTGGCCAAAGACGACACCAATCTGAGCTTAGGAGAGATTCTGCCCCAGCTCGACAATCTCAAAGGAATCCGGCTGAACGAAATCGTCATGAATTTTCAAAGCGGCCTTTGGGAAAGCTCCTCGACGCCCGTGGGCCCGAGCCAGATGTACGTTTTGCTTCCCAAGGCCGGTATCGATAATTACGCGGATGTGAGGACTTACATCCGGAGCCGATTGAAATGATGCGACATCCGTCTTGGCTCGGGGCGGATATAATATTAACTTTAATCTAATTAATTTTTGTACCCAAAGTTTGGGGAAGGTGAAGACGAGCAAGGAGGCAATTAGAAACTCCTTCCCCACGGAGTCTGCTTGGCGGAGGTTCCTTAACTTCCGTTCCAATAACGGCCCCTCGAGTTCCTCGCCAGCGCGTCCTCTCGCCCGCCAGGCGGAGTTCTTTCCTCGTGACCCCATTTTCGGGTCCCTTTCCATTTCTGGTCACTATGAGTGTGTTTAAAAAATTGACACGGCCGGCGGTAAAATTTAAGCTATAACAATTGGTTTCTCCAAATTTTTTATGCCGGAATTTAAATTCATGAGCGGGGAAGGAAGAGCGATGGAAGTTCAGGAAATGATTGACGAGGCCATCCGCTTTATGAAGGAAGAGCCGAAGCGGACGTATAAAATTATGCTTGGCACCGATTCGGCTTTGATTGACCGCGTTTCGGCCGATTTCGTGACGGCGATCGTTATCCACCGGCTGGGGAACGGAGCGCGTTATTTCTGGCGGCGGGTGGAGCTTAGGCCGTTTCACACTCTTCGGGACAGGATAATCAGGGAGGCGATGATTTCGCTCGAGGCCGCCCAGAAAATCCTTTCTTTCCTCAAGGAAAACGGGGCGCCGGAATTTGATTTCGAGATTCATGTCGACGTCGGCCAGAACGGGGAGACTAAAACAATGATTCAGGAGCTGGTCGGCATGATTAGAGCCAACGATTTTGAGGTGAAGACTAAACCCGAAAGCTGCGCCGCCTCGTCCGTCGCCGACCGCCACACCTAAGATATGCGCCCCAAGCTTGTTATAGATATTGAAACCAAAAACACTTTCGCCGACGTCGGCGGAAAACAGAACCTGGAGCGGCTGGATGTTTCCTACGTCGGCCTTTATTCGTTTTCCGAGGACAAGTTTTTCGGCTTCCGGGAAAACGAGCTTGCCGCTCTCGGGCCGCACCTCCAAGAATCGGGATTGGTTATCGGTTTTAACACCAAGCACTTCGACCTGCCGATTTTGAATAAATATTTCCATTTTAATTTAAACGCCTTGCCCCAATTCGATCTCTTGGAGGAAGTCGAAAAGTCTTTCGGCAGCCGGATAAGCCTGGATCTTCTGGCCAAAACCAATCTGGGAGTGGAAAAAAGCGGCTGGGGCTTGGACGCGATCAGGTTTTACGCCGAGGGGGACTGGGAGTCGCTCGAAAAATACTGCCTGCGGGACGTGGAAATCACCCGCGACCTTTATAATCTGGTCGAGCGTCAGGGCTATCTTTCCGTGCCCGATAAATCGACCAATAACCTGATTAAGGTGGGAATAAAAACAAGGGATTTGGCCGAGGAAAACACCCTTTTTTAAAGTTGAATGACGAAAAAGATCTATCTGGATTACGCGGCTACCACCCCTGTCTCCAAAGAGGTTCTCAAGGCGATGACTCCGTATTTTTCGGAGAAGTTCGGAAACGCCGGCTCTCTCCACGCCTGGGGTCAGGAGGCCAGCCGCGCCCTGGACGCCACCCGGGAGTCGCTGGCCCGGGAACTCGGAGCCGATTTTCGGGAAATCATTTTTACCGGTTCGGCCACCGAAGCCAACAATCTGGCTCTGCGGGGGGCGGTGAAAAGATTCCGTTCGGAAAAACCCGAAATCAAACCTAAGCTTATCGTCTCGGTTATCGAGCACGAATCCGTCCTCGCGACCGCGGCCGATCTCCGAGAAACGGAGGCGGCCGAGATCCGCTATTTGCCCGTAAATCGGGAGGGGTTTATCGATCTTTCGGAACTCAAGGATAATCTGGACAAGCGAACCGTTCTGGTTTCTCTGGGCTACGCCAACAATGAAATCGGGGTCATTAATCCGATCAGAGAAGCGGCGAAGATAATCAAAGAATTTCGCGGCTCAAATACATACCCCCTGATTCACACCGACGCCGTTCAGGCTTTTCAGTTTCTGCCCTGCCGGCCGAAGGAGCTTGGCGTTGACTTAATGACGCTTTCGGCCCACAAGGTTTACGGCCCCAAGGGCGTTGGCTTGCTTTACCTAAAAACTCCCGGGAAAGGAGAGAGCGAATCGATTTCTCCGATCCTTTCGGGCGGCGGCCAGGAATTCGGCTGGCGATCGGGCACGGAAAACGTCGCTAGTCTGGTCGGCTTCGCTAAAGCGGCCGAGCTTATTTCCGCCAAGCGGCTCAAGGAATCAAAGAGACTCGGAGGTTTGAGAAACGATTTCTGGCGGCGATTAAAAAAGGCGATCCCCGAAGCCGAACTCAACGGGCCGGCGATTGATTCGCCGCTCCGGCTGGCCAATAATCTGAATATTTTTTTTCGTAATCATTCGGCTCAAGAGCTCCTCGTTAAACTCGATTTAAAGGGCCTGGCGCTTTCTTCGGGATCCGCTTGCCGCAGCCGCTCGCCGGAGCCCTCTTACGTGATTGAGGCCCTGGGTTTGGAAAAAGGCCGGGCCAAATCAAGTCTCAGAATTTCCCTGGGCCGGCCGACCACCGCTTCCGAAATAAAAGCGGCGGTCAGGATTCTTGCCGGGATGATGGCTTAGGCGACTTGCACCAAAAGAGCCGCCCGGGCCGTAGTATTGGTTGTCTTGAGGTCGAATCGACTTTACTTTAAAATTTAGCTAAAGCGATGAACAAGAAACTCTATCTTACCGTTTTTTCCGTCGGTCTAATCGGCGTTTTCCTGGGTTCTTTCCTAAACGCCCAGGTGGTGAGGGCCAGCTTCCTTCAAAACCTTTTCGATAAGCTTAATTCGAGTTTTTCCGGCGGCCAGACGGCCCCCACCTCGACCAATTCCCTGAATCTCGCGCCCGCGTCCCAGTCCTACAGCCCGCCTTCGGATTACGAGCAGGAGGTGATCCAGGCGGTGAAGAAAAACGTTCCTTCGGTTGTTTCGGTGATTATTTCCCAGGATGTTCCAATCGTGGAGCAATGTCCTTATAATCCTCTGACCGGCCTGCCCCCCGATCTTCAGCAGCTCTTCGGCCAGGGTTTCAATTTCACCACTCCCTGCACCAAGGGCACTCAGCTTCAGGAAACGGGCGCCGGCACGGGCTTCATCGTTTCTTCAGACGGAATCATTTTAACCAACAAGCATGTGGCGAGCGATCCGACCGCTCAATACACGGTGATTACGAACGACGGCCACAAATATTCCGCCAAAATCCTGGCCCGCGATCCGATTCAGGATCTGGCCGTCTTGAAAATAAACGCCGTGGGCCTCCCGGCCGTCACTCTGGGCGATTCGGATAATCTGAATCTCGGCCAGACGGCCATCGCCATCGGGAACGCTCTGGGTCAGTTCAGTAACACGGTTTCGGTGGGGGTGGTCTCGGGCCTTTCCCGAACCATCACCGCCTCCGGCGCTTCCTACGGATCGGAAACGATTAGGAATGTTATTCAGACCGACGCGGCCATCAATCCGGGAAATTCTGGCGGCCCGCTTCTCAATTTGCGCGGCGAAGTAATCGGCGTGGACACGGCGGTCGTAAACGGCGCCCAGAATATCGGCTTTGCCATTCCCATCAATCAGGCCAAGCGCGACATCGCCGAAGTGGAGCAGACCGGCCAGATTCAAACCCCCTTCCTCGGCGTGCGTTATGTGGCCATCAACGCGTCTTTGGCCGCTCAGAACAATTTGCCCGTGACGCACGGCGTTCTGGTCCAGGGAGACAGCACCGGTCCGGCCGTGATTCCCAATTCTCCGGCCGCCAAAGCCGGCCTGAAGTCGGGCGATATTATCCTTGCGGTCGACGGCGTGGAAATAGACGAGAATAATTCTTTAAGCGATTTAATCGCCAAGCACAACGTGGGCGAAATAATCACCCTCACCCTCTTAAGGGGCGGCAAGCAATCGACTTTAAAAGTGACGCTTGAACAAATTCCCTCCTCGTTTTAGAATTAGCCGTTTAAAAAAATCGGGAGGCACGATTTTAAAATCGCCGCTCCCGGTGTTAAGATAACCACGAGATGAATCAATTCAATCGTTTCACGGTCAAAGCCCAGGAAGCGCTTCAAAACGCCCAGGAAATAGCCACCGCCCAGAATCACGGGGAGTTTAAGGCCCTGCATCTTTTAGCCGCTCTTTTGGCCGACGGCTCTTCCTTAGTAAGGCCCATCATCGCCAATCTGAAAATCGACCCGGAAGCCTTGGGACGGGAGCTCGAAAACGAACTCCATTCCCTGCCCAAGGTCTTTTCTTCGAACGCGGTCGGCCAGCTTTATCTTTCGGAAGAAATTATGCGGATTCTGGATCGGGCCGGAAAAATCGCCGTGGCCAACAGGGACGAATTTGTTTCCTGCGAGAATTTACTTCTGGGAATTTTGGAAGTGGATTCCCAGGCCAGAAGTCTCCTGGAGCGCTTTGGCTTGAGGCGCGAGGCGGCCTTTCGGGCCCTGGCCGGCCTGCGCGGCTCGGCTCGGGTAACCGACGATTCGCCCGAAAGCAAATTTCAGGTGCTTGAGAAATACGCCGTCAATCTGACCCAGATGGCCAAAGAAGGGAAGCTCGATCCGGTAATCGGCCGCGACGAGGAATTACGCCGGGTGATTCAGATTCTTTCCCGCCGCCGAAAAAACAATCCGGTCTTAATCGGCGAACCCGGCGTCGGCAAATCGGCGATCGTCGAGGGCCTGGCCCAAAAAATAATCTCGGGCGACGTGCCGGAAAGTTTGAAGGGCAAAGAGATCGTTATGCTCGACCTGGGATCGCTCGTGGCCGGCACCAAATTCCGGGGCGAGTTCGAAGACCGCCTGAAAGCCTTTATGAAAGAGGTCCAGAATTCGGCCGGCCGGATAATTCTTTTTATCGACGAAATCCATATGATCGTGGGCGCCGGTTCGGCCGAGGGCGCGGTTGACGCCTCAAACCTCTTGAAGCCCCCTTTGGCGCGGGGCGAGCTTCACGCCATCGGCGCGACGACCATAAAGGAATATCAATTGCATATCGAAAAAGACGCCGCCTTGGAACGCCGCTTTCAGCCGGTGATCATCGAAGAGCCGTCCATCGAGGACAGCATCACCATCCTTCGGGGGTTAAAGGAAAAATACGAGCTTCATCACGGCTTGAGAATCAGCGACGAGGCGCTTATCGCGGCCGTCAATCTGTCGGCTCGGTATATCAGCAACCGTTTTCTGCCCGATAAGGCGGTGGACGTAATCGATGAAGCGGCCGCTATGAGAAAGCTGGAGGTGGAAAGCCTGCCCGCGGAAATCGATAAGCTGAGAAAAGAAATTAAGACGCTTGAAGTTGAAAAGGCGGCTCTTTTGAATGAGGCCAAGGAGAAAAACAGCCCTCGGCTCAAGGAAATCGAAAAGCGGCTCAAGGATTTGAAGAAAAAAGACGACGAGCTTACCGCCGGCTGGCAGGCCGAAAAGATGATTTTCGAAAAATTGAACCGTCTGCGCGAAAGAGTGGACGGCTTGCGGAAAGAAAGAGAAGTGGCCGAGCGGGAGAATCAGCTCGAGCGGGTGGCCCAGATCATCTATGGCGAGTTGCCGGCGGCCGAAAAAGAGTACGCCGCCTTTGAGAAAAAATATTTCTCAGGGGCGAGCCATAAAGCCAAAAAGGAAGAAAAGTTCCTCAAAGAAGGCGTTGATCGCGAAGACGTGGCCCGGATCATTGCCCGTTGGACGGGCATACCCCTGGAGAGCATGCTGGAGTCAGAGACGGACAAGCTAAGCCGGATCGAGGAGGTGTTGGGCGAGCGGGTGATCGGCCAGGACGAGGCCATCAAGGCGGTCGCAAGCTCCCTGCGGAGGGCGAGAGCCGGTCTCGCGCCTTCCGACCGGCCGATGGGTTCTTTCATGTTTTTGGGCCCCACGGGTGTCGGAAAAACGGAACTCGCGAGAACCCTGGCCGAGTTTATGTTTTCGGACGAAAAAGCCTTGGTGAGAATCGATATGTCCGAATATATGGAGCGGCACGCCGTGGCGAGACTTATCGGCTCGCCGCCCGGCTACGTGGGTTTTGAAGAAGGCGGACAGCTCACGGAAGTTGTGCGCCACAGGCCCTATAGTCTGATTCTTTTCGATGAGATTGAAAAAGCCCATCCAGAAGTTTTTAATATTCTGCTTCAGGTTCTGGACAACGGGAGGCTGACCGACGGAAAGGGTCGGACGGTGGATTTCAGAAACACCATCATTATTATGACTTCGAATGTCGGGAGCGAATTCTTGAAGGCAATGGCCCGGGTCGGTTTCAATCTCTCGAAGGGGGAAGAGGCTTCGGTCACATCGGAAGAAGAATCGTTCAAGGAAAAGGTGATGACTTCTTTGAAGCAGAGCTTCCGCCCGGAGTTCCTTAACCGGATCGACGAGATCATCATCTTTCATCCGTTGGACAAAGAGGCCATCCGGAAGATCGTCGACGTTCAACTCGATAAAGTTATCGCGACCCTGCGGGAGAAGGGTATCGCGGCCACGATTGATAATTCGGCCAAAAAGTACATTATGGAAAATGGATTCAGCCCGGAATACGGCGCCCGGCCGATAAGACGGCTGGTCCAAAAGGCGATTCTCGACCAACTGGCCGACAGGATAATCCGCGGCCGACTGAAAAATGGCGGCAAGGTTAAAATATCTGGAGATCAATCAGCTATTAAAGTCAGCGTCTGACGCCTTCATCTGGGCGGCGGCCGCTTTCGGACTCCGGTTCGTTAATTTTAACTGGCTGGCTTCGGTTGCCTTTCTTTTTTTGACCGCGTTTCTCTTTTTTCGGCCGGTGCTCTCGGCCAGAAAATTCTGGGTTTCCGCGACTCTTCTCACCCTTTTGGTTTTTCTTTCTCCGCCTGTTACCTTGGCCGGCCGGCCATCGCTCCCGGGCGAGGCCGCTCTGGCACTGGCGCTGGGTCTCGTTTTCTTCCTGGTTTTGGGAAGTAAAAATCTCGTTTTTTTGAATCGCCTGGAGTGGCAAACTCTCTCACGCCTGCTCCTCGCGGCCGGCTTCATCTTGATTCTCTTCCGCGGCGCGGCGGGCATTTTGAGCCTGCCCGCGTTTTTCGTCGTTTTTTTTCTTCTCAGCCGAGAGTGGTTCAACGCTTTGAAAACCGAAGGAAAAGTCTCCCTGATCGATCCGGCCGCCGCGGCTTTGGTTTTTACCGAACTTTTCTGGGTTATTTCCCTCCTACCCGTGGGCTTTGTCGCCCAGGCGGCTTTCTTGATTCTCGTTCTCTTTGTCTTTGAGGATCTGGCTTTTCACGCCGAAAGAAGAACCCTGAGTCGAGAATTGATTTTACAAGACCTGACTTTCTTTTTCGCTTTAAGTTTTTTCATTTTCGGCACCGCCGGCTGGCGACCGATTTAGCTCGCCTTCGGTTGACTCTTCCTCCTTTTCCGGTTACTTTTGATTAAAGTCCATGGATAAAACATTTTATTTAATTTATGAATCAAATTCTCGTTGCCGTCTTGGCTCTGGGAGCGGGCGGCGTTGCGGGTTATTTGGCGCGTCAATCAATGGCCGCCAAGAAGAGCGGTCTTTTAGAAAGACAGGGCGAAGAGACGCTTAAAAAAGCGAAAGACGAGGCCCAGGATATTGTCCTGGAGGCCAAGGACAAGGCTCTGGCGGTGCTCGACGAAGCCAAAAAGGAAGAAAAAAATCGCCGGCTCGAAATCGAAAAGAATGAAAACCGGCTCTTCCAAAGAGAGGAAGACCTTTCGAGACGGGACAAAGAGCTGGAGAAAAGGCGGACGGAGACCGAACTGAAATCCCAATCGCTTGAAAAAGCCGAAGAAGAAGTCCGGGCAAAACGGGAACAGGCGGTCAAAGAGCTTTCGGAAATCGCCGGAATCACGCCCGAAGAAGCCAGAAAGAAACTTTTTAGTGAAGTGGAAGAAAAATATCGCGACGATTTGGCCCAGACCGTTCGCAAAATTTTCCACGAGCGGGAAGAAGAGATCGAAAAAAAGAGCCTCGAAGTCATTACCTCGGCCATCCAGCGTTACGCCCGAAGTCATATTTCTGAAATCACCACTTCCACCTTCACGCTTCCCTCGGAGGACTTCAAGGGGAAAATCATCGGCCGGGAGGGGAGAAATATCCGGACGTTGGAGCGCTTGTCCGGCGTTGAATTGATTGTGGATGAGTCGCCGGATACGATTATTATTTCCTCCTTCGATCCGATGCGGCGGGAAATCGCCCGTCTGTCCCTGGAGAAGCTTGTGAAAGACGGCCGAATCCAACCGGCGAAGATCGAGGAAAAAGTGGAAGAAGCCAAAGCGGAAATCGACAAGCGGATCGGGGAAATAGGAGAGGCGGCCGTTTATGAATTGAATGTTTATGATTTCCCCAAGGAAATCGTCCAGCTTTTAGGGCGGCTTCATTTCCGCACGAGCTTCGGCCAGAATGTCTTAGCTCATTCCGTGGAAGTCGCTCATCTGGCCGGTATTTTAGCTTCGGAACTCGGGGCCAACGTCGAAATCGCGAAAAGAGGCGCCTTAGTTCACGATATCGGCAAGGCGATTGATCACGACGTCGAGGGGACTCATGTCGAACTGGGCCGGAAAATTTTGAAAAAGTACGGCGTTTCGGACGAAATCATCAAGGCGATGGAATCGCACCACGACGACTATCCCTACGCTTCGCCCGAAGCTTACATCGTGGCCGCCGCCGACGCCCTTTCGGCCGCCCGGCCGGGTGCGAGACGTGGGACGCTTGAAAATTACATCAAACGGCTGGGCGATCTGGAAACTATCGCCAAAAGTTTTGAAGGCGTCAAAGAGGCCTTTGCCGTCCAAGCCGGTAGAGAATTGAGGATTTTCGTTTTGCCGGAAAAAATCGACGACTTTAGGGCCTTGCAACTGGCTCGCGACGTGGCGGGAAAGATCGAATCGGAGATCAAGTACCCGGGAGAGATAAAAGTAAATGTCATCCGAGAAGTCCGGGCCGTCGAATACGCGAGATGAGGTTTTTCCGTCCGAGGCCCCTAAGGTAATCGTGCCATTGACTTGTTTTAACCTTTGTATATACTTTGGTTAATGACTAAGGTAATCATTAACATAAAGACCGACGAAGAAGTCAAAGAAAACGCCAAAAAGCTGGCCGAGGAACTCGGACTTTCTTTAAGCGATGTTATAAATGCCTCTCTGAGGAACTTTATCAGAACGCGGGAAGTTAGATTTTCTTCGATTCCCCACCTGACTCCGGAATTTGAAAAACTCCTCGGCTCGATAGAAGAGGACTTTAAAAATAAACGCAACCTCTCCTCAGCTTTTTCGAGCGCGGAGGAAATTGAGAAATACCTCGCGAGTTAATGAGGATCAGATTCCATCGGAACTTCGAAAAACAGTACAAAAAATTTTCCGCTAAGACAAAAGCCAAAATTAGAGAAAGATTGTCGCTCTTTTTGAGAGACGAGTTTGACCCGATACTCAACAATCACCCGCTGAGGGGAAAATATGGAGGATACAGAAGCATAAATATCTCGGGCGACCTCAGGGCGGTTTATAAACTATCGGATCAAGAAATCAGAGTTTTTGTGGCCGTTGCCACCCACAATACTTTGTATAAATAAGTGGTTTGGTGGCGGATACGCCCGTTAACCGCCGTTTCTCGTCTCCATTTAATTTTTCTTATCTCTTAATAATACCCAAGCTGTATATAGAATATACAGCTTAATAATCAGTTAACCGTTCCAGGGTGCCGTGCCGGCCCATTTCCACTATTTCCACGCAGTTGATCAGATTAAGGCCAGTGAGATCTTTTAAAAACGTTTCGGGAATTTTTATTTGACCAATAAAAAAGCTCTTCTGGACGCTTTGAAAACCCATATTTTTAAGCGCGCTTCTTAGCCAGTCTCGTTTTCGTCTCTCCTTTTCGGGAACATCGAAAGCGACCAGCACCCAATTAACAGACTTTTTTAAATCGTATCGGGATTGCGGCAACGACCCCCGCTCTTTATATTCTTTTAGTTTTAATCCTCCCGATCTGGTGAGAAAAAATTTATGACGGCTATCTCGACTTATGAATCCCTGCCTAATAAGGTAATTAATGTTATTAAACGCGTTTTGCTTTATCCTTTTTTTATCCGAAAGCCACTTTTGATTTAAGCGCCCGGAAGATGCCTTTTCTTTGGCGTGCTCCAATTCCTTGTATGAGGCGCCATAGCCAGCCGTTAGGAGAGCGATGATCAAATCGCCGCTTTCTTCAACGCCCTCGGCTATCTTTTCTAAAATCAGCTTGGTTATATTGATTTTTTCCATCGCCGCTCAATTATATAATAATTTACGATCGTAAATTATTATATAGCTTACAGATCTAACTAAATTTATACGGATAATTGTTTTTCGGATACTGCCACAATGTACACCGGTAACCCCCGACCAGTAGACGCGTCTATGATTATATAATAACTCACGATCGTGAGTTATTATAGTGGAGGGGGACTTTAAACGAGAATTAAAGGGGATTAGGAAAAGTGATCAGAGTTGATTTTATCAACAGGCGTTTGTTTTGTATACTTTAAAGGAAATGAGGAAATCGACGAGGGGAATCCCAAGGGGTTTGTTGAAGGCGCTGGCTTATCTTTTTTCGTTTCTTGCCGGCGCCGCTCTAACCTTGACCCTGGTTTACGCTTTTACCGGCCCGGGCTCGAATACGCCGCCGAGCGGCACCGCGAGCGTTATTTTACCGATTAATCTCGGCGGTACCGGCGCCTCCACTACTGCTGGAGCTCGATCCAATCTCGCCGCCGCTGAATCAGGCGCCAACACGAGCATCACCTCCCTCACTCCGTATACCGGAAATCCCATCCAGCTCGGTAGCGCCGGCGTCAAATTCAACGACGGCACCGTTCAAACAACAGCCGCCTCCGGTACTGGTAGCCAATGGATCACCTCTGGCTCGAATATTTATTACCCCTCCACTGGTGATGTCGGTATCGGGGTTAACCCCAGTTACGCCTTTCAGGTAAGCGGCACTAGTTACATGAGCGGCCCGGCCTACGTGGCTGGCACGGGAGCCGCTAACGGCCTGTTTCTCAATTGGGCCAATGGCGGCTGGACAACAATCTATGGCAGCAGCACTTCGGGCGATAAGACGCTATACATTGCCCCGTCAACATCCGGCAGCGCGCTTAACCTGGCCATCAACGGCACTCCGTCCGCCTATTTCGGTAACGTCTGCAGCGGGAGCGCGACCTACTTCGGCTTAGCCGTGGGGAATAACGGCCAAGCCGACTGCACGCACTACAATGTGTTAAGCGAAGGAAGCAACCTATTCCTAAACGCCCCGTCCGGGGGATATATTGATTTGAGGATAAATAACAGTGCGAAACTGACCATTACCAGCGCCGGTAACGTCAGCACCGCTAACAATCTGACCGTTGGCGGGTCGACTGTTTATCTAAACAGCACCAATAACTATTGGCAGGCGGGCAGTCCGTGGAATGTCTTCGAAACCCAATACGGCGGCATCGAGTTGGGACCAGCCAACAGTTCCTACGCTCACATCTACTCGACTAATAGCCTGCCCTTCTATTTCAACACCTCGGTCTATGTCCCGAATCTTTATCTCCTAACCGGAGGCGGAATCCATTTCCCCGACGGAACGGTGCAGACGACGGCGGCGCTGCTCGAGTATTACACGACTCCCGGTACTTATACCTTTACCGTTCCAACGGGCATTACTTCGGTTAACGTCTTGGCTG
>DATKRQ010000010.1:0-4054 GCA_035532135.1 Candidatus Tyrphobacter sp. | reverse complement strand
GGCCACCGAGGCGGTGGAAGTGTGAATCCGGCCGGACTTTTCGGTCGAGGGAATTCTTTGGACCCGATGGACGCCGCCTTCCTGTTTCAGATCGCCGAAGATGCCTTCGCCCTCGATTTGAGCCACGAAAGCTTTATAGCCGTCGAGGGTGGTCCGGCTGTAATCAATCAAAGCGAATTTCCAGCCCCGTTTCTGGGCGTACCGCTCGTACATTTTAGCCAGGTCGCAGGCGAAAATGGCGGCTTCGTCGCCGCCGGCTCCGGCTCTTATTTCAAGAATGACTTTTTCCATCCAAATACTCCTCTGGTTATTTGGTTTCCTTCTTGGCCGAAGAAGCTTTGGGTCTCGAAGAGACTTTGCGGCTGGCTTTCGCCGATTCGGCTTTGACGCGGCGGGTCTTGAATTTTTCGATTCGGCCGGCCGTGTCCATGAATTTTTCCTTATTGGTGTAGAAGGGGTGGCAGTGGCTGCAGACTTCCACTCTTAACTCGGCAGCCGTCGCGCCGATGGTGAAGGTTTGACCGCAGGCGCACCGGATGGTGGCTTGGGGATAATACTTGGGATGGATATCTTTCTTCATAAGGCCCATCTTAACACGGGTTTTTGGTGTTGACAAGACTATGTTCGTTCGTTTAAGATGGGGGCTGTGTTTGAAAAAAGTCCGAGGGAGCGGCAAACCGCTTCGGGCGGGCGGGACAGAACTTTGACAAAAAAATAACAAAAGCAAGCAGAAAACTTTTTTAGTTGTTCCAGTCTATTTTTTTAGAGGATTTGATCCTGGTCCAGGATGAACGCTGGCGGCGTGGATAAGGCATGCAAGTCGAGCGGACCAAAGCTTGATGAAGGCCGCGGAGCAGCAATGCGAAGCGGCGGGAGTTTTGCTAAGGTTAGCGGCGAACGAGTTAGGAATACCCTGGTACGTACCCCAGAGTCAGGCATAGCCAGCCGAAAGGTTGGGTAATACCTGATAGTCCCAGCAATGGGTAAAGCCTTCGGGCGCTTTGGGATCGGCCTAGGTCCGATCAGCTAGTTGGTAAGGTAACGGCCTACCAAGGCTATGACCGGTAGGGGGGGTGAGAGCCCGTTCCCCAACGGCGGCACTGAGACACGGGCCGCACACCTACGGGTGGCAGCAGTCGAGAATATTCGACAATGGGCGAAAGCCTGATCGAGCGACGCCGCGTGCAGGAAGAAACCCTTCGGGGCGTAAACTGCTTTTAACCGGGAGAAAGTCCCGCCTTTGGCGGGATTGATAGTACCGGTGGAATAAGGGGTGGCTAACTTCGTGCCAGCAGCAGCGGTAATACGAAGGCCCCGAGCGTTATCCGGATTTACTGGGCGTAAAGGGTGCGTAGGGTGCTTGGCGCGTCTTCTGTCAAATCTTGTCGCTTAACGGCAAGACCGCGGAGGATACGGCTGAGCTAGAGGGTGCGAGAGGTTTGCGGAACGCACGGTGTAGGGGTGATATCCGTTGATATCGTGCGGAACACCAAAGGCGAAGGCAGCAAACTGGCACATTCCTGACCCTGAGGCACGAAAGCGTGGGGAGCAAAAAGGATTAGATACCCTTGTAGTCCACGCCCTAAACGATGCCGATTAGCCGTTTTGAGTATCGACCCTCGGAGCGGCGCAGCTAACGCGTTAAATCGGCCGCCTGGGAAGTACGGCCGCAAGGCTAAAACTCAAAGGAATAGACGGGGACTCGCACAAGCGGAGGAGCATGAGGTTTAATTCGATGGTAAACGAGAAACCTTACCAGGGCTTGAAATGCTAGTGGAAGGTTCGGAGAAATTCGGACCGTCTCTCAAGGACCGCTAGCTCAGGTGTTGCACGGTTGTCGTCAGCTCGTGTCGTGAGATGTTCCCTTAAGTGGGGTAACGAGCGCAACCCTCGTTCTGTGTTACAAGTGTCACAGAAGACCGCCCCCACACCAATTCTGGAAATCGCGATGAAAATCGATTCGTCGCGTAAACGGAATTGTTCAGCGCGTTTATTTATGAATGCGCTGTCGAGGATTGGTGTGGGGGAGGAAGGAGAGGAGGACGTCAAATCAGCGTGACCTTCTGATGCCCTGGGCTACACTCATGCTGCAATGACTGGTTCAAAGGGTCGCAAGGCCGTAAGGCGGAGCTAATCCCAAAAGCCAGCCTAAGTTCGGATTGAGGGCTGAAACCTGCCCTCATGAAGTTGGATTCGCTAGTAATCGCAGATCAGCACGCTGCGGTGAATACGTTCTCGAGTCTTGTACTCACCGCCTGTCAAGTCAAGGGAGCCGGGAAGACCTGAAGCCCCACACTTTGTTCGTGAATATAACCGAACGACGAGTAATATTCTTTGAAATACATTCGTGGGCAAAGTGTGGGGTTAGGGTCGGCTCGGTGACATGGGCTAAGTCATAACAAGGCACGTGTAGCGGAAGCTGTACGTGGAACAATTAAAATTTTTAAGAATCGACCATTCTTAAGCTATGGCTTAAGAAGGGCAAAAGGTGTTAGTCGATAAACCTTATATGTCTCGACTGACTGGAACAACTAAAAAAGTTTTTTGATCAGGTTGCTTTCCTCAATTAAGGAGGTTATTATTTCATTTATTATGGCTGAAAACAAAAACGTGTTAGTGGTCGAAGACGATCCATTTTTGTCTCAACTTCTGGTCGGACGCTTGGAAAAAGCGGGAGTGGGGGTGACCCAAGCCCACGACGGGGAAGAGGCGGTGGAGGTCCTTAAATCCTTCAAGCCGAATCTGATTCTCCTTGATTTGATTTTGCCCAAGAAGTCCGGTTTCGAGGTGATGGAAGAAATCAAAAGAGACCCCCTAATCAACAACGCTCCGATTATCATTATTTCCAACCTCTCCCAGGAATCCGACGTGAGCCGGGGCCTGGAACTCGGGGCGATTGAATATTACGTGAAGGCCAGAACTTCCATTGACGACTTGGTTAAGAAAATCAGCGATCTTCTTTCCTCGACCCAGGATCCAGCCGGAAAATAGTTATCAACAGGGCGCTAAAATTAAGTTGTGATAGAATAAAAGGAAACAAGATGTTTAAATTACTTAAAGAAGGATTGGCTCATCGGGTGTCGGATGGGAAAAAAGCCGTTTTCAACGAGAATGCCGATAAGGGCTTTACCTTAATCGAGCTTTTGATCGTTATCGCCATCATCGCCATCTTGGCCGCGGCGGTCATTTTGGTTCTGAATCCGGCTCAGCTTTTAGCCCAGGCGAGGGACACGACGAGAATTTCCAACCTGGAGGAAGTAAGCTCGGCCATTTCACTCTATGTCGCCGATGTCCAGAGTCCTAGTTGGACGGCTACTTCAACTGAGACAGTAACGGGCCTTTATACCACGAGCACTCCTGCGGTTAATAATAGCACCAGCGCGGCAGGTTCTGGTTGGGTAAATATTAAATTTAGTAGCATTTCAAGTGGTTCGCCGATTTCCGCTTTGCCGCTTGATCCGGTTGAGGGAACTTGTACTAGCGCCATTTCAGGCGGACCGAGCGTTTGTGCTTACGGCTATGTTTCATCGAGTACTATTGGCACCTATAAGATTATGGCAAACTTGGAAAGTTCTCGTTATGCGGCCCTAGAAGCTACTAGTTCGGCAATTGATACTAGCTCAATAGGCAATGGGAGAAATCTATTTTTTGTTTCTGGCGGCCAGGGTGGCTCCGCGCTCTAAGGCTTGAACGAAGTATTTATTCCAAAAAGGCGTTCCTTATAATGGAATGCCTTTTTGGAATAATTAATAAATGTCTTTAGCCATCTTTTTTTCCGAGACCAGATCCTTCGATTTCTTGGTTTTGTTTCTCGTTGCCGCCTCGTTCTTCCTAGAACTTCTTCTTGCCCGACGTGGCGAAGCGGGAAAACAAGCACCGCTATTCAAAAGGTTATTCTTGATTTCAACCGCGTTTGTCGTGAGCTATTATTTTTTTCTGACCTATCTCCAGTTCTGGGCTTGGGAAAACGGCGGCCCCCTGACGCGGTTTTTTTTGCCGCCCCATACCGGCTGGTGGTTCCTTTTCGATTACTGGTTTATCCGCTTTCTTTTGG
>DATKRQ010000009.1:0-2567 GCA_035532135.1 Candidatus Tyrphobacter sp. | reverse complement strand
TCGGAGTGGATTCAAACCACTTTGATGACGACTCGCCTGGCCGCCCTGCGGTCAGACGACGGATCGTTTGCGGTCCAGACATGGGAAAAGTCGACGGACGTGCCGAAGGGCACAACCTACGACTTCCCCGTCGAGAGGTCGGGGCTACCGCTCGGACTTTGCTCCAGGGATGGGGCAACGGTCGAACTGAACCTCCATTAAAACTGCCCCGTTCGGAAATGGATTTCCGGACGGGGCTTTGCTTTTTTCGAGAATCTTGTAGTTAAAGGCGGATGTCTTTCTATGGAGTGGGCGTGTTTACATTCAATAAATCCTTGACCACCGAAACAATTCCGTCAGCCACCAAAATGACGGCGATGCCGATTACGGTGTAAAGGAGAAGGTTTTTGGCGGTCTTGACTTTTTTCTCGTCTCCGCCGGAGGTCAGAAAAAGAAAGGCGGCCCACAAAACCATCAAAGCGGAAAGCGGAGTCAGAATATAAATGGCGTCGCTTTGGATACTTTTAAAAAGAGTCTGGACATCGGTGGGTAAACCGGTGGGCGGGCAAATCTGGATATTTCCGCTTGATGAATCGCAATTAACTACCGTTGGGGCAGAGGGAGAGTATGGTTCGCAATTTCCGTTCGAGGCACAATAGAGTCCAGCTCCGCAGGAGTCGGATGTACAAGCGGCGTAAGAGGGAGCCGGATAAAATAATTGAACGGTGGCCGCGGCTAAGGCCAGTGTTATAAAAATTTTTATTGAGGGCTTGAACCAGTGAATTATCATATTGAACTCCCCAGGGTTCCCAATAATCCTCCCTTAACCAGAGAAAAAATAATTTCCGCTCCATAAACGATGGTCGCCCCGATGATGGCCGCGAAAATGGCGTTCTTGCCCTTCTTGAATTGTCCCTCATCGCCGCCCGAAGTAATCATCAAAAACCCTCCGTACATCGAGACAAGGGTGACAATGGGAATCGGAAGCCAAAGTAAGATATTAAAAAGATTAGCGATGAATCCGTTGAAATCGCTCCAGCCGCAAACTGTCGGGTCGGCGACGCATCGCTGGGGCACGAGCGGAAAAATCGAAGCCAAAAAATTTTGAGCGGTCATAAATTTATTGATTTTGAAACAAGGCGGTGATGTCTTGGGCGGCTTGACTCAGGGCGGTGTAGGAATCCGTCGAGTGGCTTGTGACTGATTTTATCATCGTATCAAAAATGCCGCTAACCGCCTCCGGATCGGGATTCGGCCAGTCGCGGGCAGTCAAGGCCTGATAGGCAAAAACGGAAAACTGGGGATTCGTTTCCGCCTCGGCGATAAGAGTTCTCAGGGCCGGCGACTCGCCGGTCGAGAGGGCGTAGTTCTTAGCTGAAGCCTGATCGGTCGCGGCGTAAAGCGCAAAACTCCAGGCGGCCGGCTGAACAACCGAACGCTTGGAGACGGCCAGTCCCCAATAACTCGGAAAATTGACCGCCTGCGTCAAATTAAACTGGGGAGCGGAAGCGACGCCGATATTAAGGTAGGGATTGGCGTTTTTAATCGCCTGGAGATCCGAAGCATAGGCCAGAATCATTCCGACCTTCCCTCTGGTGAAATCATCAACCGAATCTCCCAAGGAATCGTTCCAGGCATAATAACGGCTTTTGGGGTCGCCGAATTGGGTATAAAAATCGAGCGCCGTCTGGCCGCTTTGGGTGTTAAAGACGGCTTGGGAGACCCCCGAGTTTTGACTTACCATCGGCGTCTGAAGCTCTAACATCAGAAGGCTCAAGATTTCCGAAGCGTTTCCGACGCTTGCGCTCGTGCCGCCCAAAGCCGTGCCCGATTGGACGATTTTTCCCGATTTAAACTGAGTAAGTTTAAGGGAGTCGGCCTCGAATTCGCTCCAGGTCTTGGGGGGCAGGGCAATCCCGGCTTGATTAAAAAGATTCTGGTTATAGGCCAAAGCCAAGGTGTCCAAAGTGAGGGGCAAGGCGTAAATCTGGCCGCCGGAAACAAAATCATTTTGGGCCGCTTGGGGGAAAAGAGACCCGAAGCTTGCCACGCTCAGACTACTCGGACTCAAGGGAGAGATGATGCTCACGCGCTTGGTAAGCCAGTTGTTTTTAAACATCAGAACATCCGGACCCTGGCCGGCGGCTAAGGCGTTGATAAGATTGGTCTCGTAGTCGGCCGGATTAACCTGGGTGTAACTTACCTTTATTTGGGAGTTTGCGGCTTCAAAATTTTTAATGGTTCCCGCCCAAAGCGAAGGATCGTCCACGCCCCAGAAACTCAAGGTGGTTGTTTGGCTTGACCGCCGGAGGCCCGGGATCACGCCAATGAGAATCAGAATAAAAACCAGGATGACGGCTCCGGCCGCCCCGATGATTATCTTCTGCTGTTTCGTAAATTCCATGTATTCAGATTTTAATACAAAACAAGGAGATTTAGTAGCCAGTCTTAAGGCGGGTTTCCTTTTTTAAAATCTCAATTCTCCCGACTTGGAGAATAAACCCCAAAACTAAATTTTCGGGAAACTACAAAGCGATCGTTCCGGCCACCTTGTCCCCGGGCTTTAAGCGCATGATTTTTACTCCCTG
>DATKRQ010000008.1:0-4961 GCA_035532135.1 Candidatus Tyrphobacter sp. | reverse complement strand
AAAATGTTTCACGTGAAACATTGCCATCAAAAATGGTCAAAATTAACGACAATGTTTCACGTGAAACATTGCCATCGACGTAAACGAACTGGAAGTGCGGAAAAATATGCTTATTTTACCCGTAATTGGCGCCAACGTTTCACGTGAAACACTGGCGCCAATTTCCAGGACAAGTTCGTTAGAAAATTCTCTTAATTTTAGCCGTTTTTGTTGCACATGTTTCACGTGAAACATGTGCAACATTATTTTTGATCAATCTTGGGAAAAATCCGTTAATTTCACCCGATTTTGGTGGCAGTGTTTCACGTGAAACATTGCCACCAAAAAATTACCGATATAATGATATAATTTATAAGTGAATAAATTGGCGACTGGTAGATTGGGCGAGAGACTGGCCGGTATTTATCTTCGGCGGAGCGGATATAAAATAATCAGAACCAATTACTGGAAACCGTATGGCGAGATAGACATCGTGGCTCGGGATAAAAACGGCGCTCTGGTTTTTGTCGAGGTAAAGACTATGTGGGTCGGATATCTTAATCCAGAGGAACATCTGACTAAAACCAAACTGGCTAAACTTAAAAGGATGGGCTTGGCATACCTTAAAGCGTTTCCGAATGAGCTGAAGGAACCGGTTGGTTTTAGGATTGATCTCCTGGCTATAACCTTAAAATCAAAACCAAGATTCTTCCTATTGACAGATATCGATAAATATTGTGATATAAATCATTATCAAAATATTTTCTGACGGGCTTGAAAAAGATGACCGGAAAGTATATCTTATAAGACATGCCCAGAACCAAATCGGCCCTCAAGGCGCTCCGCCAAAATAAACGACGGCGGGTCCAAAATATTTCGAGACAAAAAAAACTCAAGACCGTTCTAAAGAAATCAAGCGATCTTTCGGCTATCTACAAGTCGGTGGACAAGGCGGCCAAAGTTAAGCTGATTAAGAAAAATAAAGCCAATCGTTTGAAGTCTCAGCTTGCCAAGAAGCTTGCCCACGCTTCAGCGTAGGACGGCTTTAAGTAAGGCCTCCTCGTATTCCAATCGGCCGGATTTAACTTCCAAGTCCAGTCCGGAAAGTTGTCCTAAGAAATCTTTTTTCCCCGACATCCCGTAGGCCAGGGAATTAAAAACTCTGGCCGCGTCGTCTTTGCGGGCGCTCAAAATAAATTCAAGAGCGGCCAATCTCTTTCGGATCTCCCGACCGTACTTCAGGGCGCCGATCAATTCGAAATAATTTCCGCGGGAATAGAGATTGCTCAGCCGGCCGCCCAAGGCCATTTTATCCAACTCTCTCGTAAGCCCCCAGCTATCGGATCCGTAAGTTTCAATAAGGGTTGAAATAGCCGAGGGCGAAAGAGCCAAATTTCTCTCAGCCGATTCTTTCTTAACAAAGGCGTTAAGCTCGGCCCCGGAAAGGAGGGGAAAGGCCTGGCTTTTGACAGGCGAGTCGAGAAGCCATTTGTAGGCCGCGGCCGGAGTCGATTCCTCGGAGAGGATTACCACCGGCGTTTTGGCCTCGCTTAATTCAAGTAGGATTTTTTTTAATTCCTTGTCTAATTTAATTGAGAAAGTGTTTTCAACGAGCGCCAGCTTGGCCGGTTCGAAAAGAGACCGGCTTTGAATAAAATTTCGGAAGCCATCGAGCTCTTTTTCCCGGCTTAAATCGAAAGATTCGGCCTTAAGGCGATTTTTTTCTTCCGAGGCGGCTGTCAATTCCCTTTTCTTCGCGAGCCGCCGATAAGAATCCGGGCCGTAAAGAAAGATAATCATCGGATTTACTTTTTAGCGGCCGCTTTGAGGAAGCTCACGAATAAAGGGTGGGCTTTGAGTGGCCATGATTTAAATTCGGGATGAAACTGGGTTCCCAAGAAAAAGGGGTGTTTGGATCGGGGCAATTCGGCGATTTCCATGAGCCGCCGATTGGGCGATGTGGCCGAGAAAACCAAACCGGCTTTTTCGAGCGCGGGAACATAATCGGGATTCACTTCATAGCGATGCCGGTGGCGCTCGGAAATCGATTCGGCCCGGTAAGCTCCGTGGGCCAGCGTTCCTTTCTTGACGGCGGCTGGCTGGGCGCCGAGACGCATGGTCGCTCCGAAATCGCTTTTCTTCATCTTCTCTTTTTGCTCCGGCAGAAGATCAATCACGGGAGATGGGGTTCCAGGATCAGCCTCGGTGGTATGGGCTTTTTTGAGGCCGGCTTTGTTTCTCGCGAATTCCACCACCATGAGCTGCATTCCGTAGCAGAGGCCCAGGAGGGGAATTTTATGTTCCCGGGCGTAACTGATTGTTTTAATTTTACCCGCGACTCCACGCTCGCCGAATCCGCCCGGTACGATTAAGCCGTCGTATTTGCCCAAAGATCCGGGCCGCTCGGCGTCAAGCCAATCTATCGAAGGCTTCAGATGAAGGGCGGCGGCCGCGTGCCTCACCGCTTCGATTACCGAGAGATATGAGTCGGTCAGGGTAAAGCCTCCCGTCCCGAAATACTTGCCCACAATGCCGATTTTAACGGTTTGGCCGGCGGTTTTAATCGCCTGATTGAGCTTCTTAAAATCAGTCAGATTTTTCCCCTTGGGCGAAAGGCTGAGCTTGGCCAAAAGACGATCGCTGATTTTTTCTTTCTCAAAATTCAGCGGTATTTCGTAGATACTCGAGACGTCCGGCGCGGAAATCACGTCTTCTTCTTCGATACTCGAATTAAACGAAATCTTTTCTTTCCGCTTCTTGTCCAAAGGAACGAAAGCCCGGGCGATTATGATATCCGGATGGAGGCCGGCTGAGTTCAGGGTTCGAACGGCGTACTGGGTGGGTTTGGTTTTCAACTCGCCGTCCTGGTTCAGATAAGGCAGATGGCTCACCAGGGCCAGGAGGACGTCTTTGGGATTTTTAACCCTGAGCATCCGGATGGCCTCGAGGAAAAGGATGTTTTGATATTCGCCCACCGTGCCGCCGATTTCGACGATGACGATCTCGGCTTTGCTTTTCTCGGCCGCCCGGTTAATTTTTTCGATTACCTCCAGGGGAATGTGGGGCACCACCTCGACGCACTTTCCCTTGTAAAAGAGGGCTCTTTCCTTATTAATGACCGAGCGATAGATGCTGCCGGTCGTCATATAATTCAAGCCGCTCAAAGAGCGGCTTAAGAAGCGTTCGTAATTTCCCATATCCTGATCGCATTCCGTCCCGTCGTCCAAAACGAAGACTTCGCCGTGTTCGGTGGGATTCATGGTGCCGGCGTCGACGTTCACGTAGGGGTCGATTTTAACCGAGGTCACCTCGTAGCCTCGGGACTGGAGGATCTTCGCGATTGAGGCCGAAGCCACGCCTTTGCCCACGCCGGACATGACTCCGCCGACCACGAAGATGTATTTCATATTTGAAGTTTAAATTCTTATCCCGAATTAGGGAAGAGGCCTTTGACAATTTGGGCAAAAATGGGCCGTCCGGCTGCCGATTTTAAGGCGGCTGATCGGCTGGCCGCAGCGCGGGCAGGCCTCGCCGGCCCTTTTATAAACCCGGCGCTTGGCCAGATAGCCGCCGGGCCGGCCCAGGAGGTCGCGGAAATCGGAAAAGGAAGTGCCGCGCAAGCGGATGCTCTGTTTAAGCACCCGTTTCGTCGCCGAAAAAATGGCCTTAAGCGCTTCCTCGCTCAGGCGCGCCGGCCTGACCAGGGGATGGACCCCGGCCAGCCACAGGATTTCGTCGGTGTAGATATTTCCGAGGCCGGCCAAGACCGATTGATCAAGGAGAACCGATTTGATATTCCTTCTCTCGGCCAGGATGATTTTTTTGAATTTTTTTAAATCCAATTCGGGCGAGAGGGCGTCGGGGCCCAAAGCGAGATGCCCGCTCCCCTCAAGATCCCGAGGCGATCCTAAGATGATTTTGGCGAAGCGCCTCAGGTCCGAAAAAACCAGGAAGTCGCCGGAGTCCAGCTTAAAGCCGAAACGGAGATAACCATTCTTCTTTTCGGTAAGAGCGGAATCGTTCTCGGCCGGCCGGAGGACCGGCGGCTTTCCTTCTAACTGGAAACGACCAAAAAGGAAATGGCCGGTCATTTTCGGGTGGACGAGAAAATCCAACTCGGTCCGGCCTTTTTTGAGGTGAAAGAGGATGTTTTTGCCTCGGCGCTCGATTCTCGAAAAACCGAAACCCTTGAGTTTCTCGAGAAGCTTCCGGATCTCGACTGATTTTCCCTTCCCGCCGCTTTCCAGGAATGTTCCCCGACACCTGGGATCGGCCCAGACGCCGGTTATCTTTTTCCCAAGCGCCTTCAGATTTAAATCGGAAACGATGGTTTGAACCTCCGGCAGCTCGGGCATGCTTAAAGGAAAGTCGGCGCCTCGGTTTGGGGAATCAGTGAAAAGTCGGTCGGCAGAACCAGATAGAAGGTGGTGCCCCGGCCCAAGGTCGATTCAGCCCAAATTTGTCCGCCGTGTCTCAAAATGATTGCTTTGGTGATATAGAGTCCCATGCCGGTACCTTCCGTTTCAAGGGAGACGGCGTTCTTAGCCCGGAAAAATTTGGTGAAAATTTTCGCCATATCCTCCGGCGGGATGCCGATGCCGGTATCGCTTACGGAAATCAGAACATAAGGCGCGTCCTTATAGGGTTCGAGTTTCACGGTTACGCTGCCGTTTTTGGTGTTATATTTGATGGCGTTCACAATCAGGTTTTCCAGGGCCAGGGATAGTTTCTGAGCGTCTATCCTCACGGTGGTCTGGGCGAGGCTGGATTCAAAATCGAGCTTAACGCCGTAATAACGGGCGACCGATTCCTCGCCCTTCATCACTTCCTTTATAAAACCGGTTATTTCCTTGTCCTCGAAGTCATAGCCGAATCGGCCGGCTTCGATTTTGGCGACGCTTAAAAGATCGTCAACCGTTTTCATGAGCTTTTGAGTGGCCTCAAGGCCGGTTTTGGTAAGCGCCTTTCCGTCTTGGGATAAG
>DATKRQ010000007.1:0-5926 GCA_035532135.1 Candidatus Tyrphobacter sp. | reverse complement strand
TTTTTCGATGTAAATTTTTTTTGTCATGCCATCAGCCATTTAATTTTTTTAAGAGCCATTCGACTTAGCCCCTCGAAAGCTAAAACTTTTTCGTAATTCAAAAAGTCGGTCACGGGATCGATTGCCGACACTGGCCTAAGTTTAACTTCTTTGGAGAGAAATGAAACCTTGCGCCGGAAAATACGCGTCGGCATCGGGAAATGAGAGAAAAAATAAACGGGTGGCAAAAGATCTCTCTTCGAAATCAGTTCCTGGGCGCTCATAGCCGCTCCGTTCACGAACGTGCCGAAAACTTTATCGAAGACGCCGTCCAGCCTTTTTTTAATCGACGGACTCACCTCGTTCTCAATATAACGCAGATAGATTGAATTGTTAATTTCCTCGTCGTCGGTCAAAAGCCCGCCCAGGCTTTGAATGATGGTCTTTAATCCCCAATCAAAAGAATTGAGCCGCAGAAGACCCGAACTCTCGGCGTGATAAACCGACGTGGATTCGTTGTTTGTCTCGATATAGACGATCTCCCCGGTTTTGGCTTGCTCGTTAACGAGATAAGCCCTCAGGCCGCCGGGCTCGTAAGCCAAGGCTTCCTCGGGCGCGGCTCCTCGCTTTACGAAAGAAAAACAAAATTTGAGTTTAAGCGAACCAATCGGCTTGGAAAGGCTGGCCCAAAACTCTTCGTCTCCCCCAAGCTCTTTCTTATTGAGCCGGAGTCCGACGATTCGGGCGTCGCCCAAAAGGAGATCAAGTGGCTCCAGATTCAACTCCCGAGCCAGGGCTTCGCGGTTGGCTTCGAAAAATCCCCAAGCCGTCCGGGAAAGAATGTCTTCGAGTTCCGGTTCGCCCAATATTTTCGTTTCTTCAAGCGGCGACTCCACCGTCGCGAATAAGGTGATCGCCGAGCGGTTATCCAGGCCTAAAGCTTCCCGTCCTTTAACCAAAGGCTTCGGACTTAAGGAAGAAATTTTTAATTTGGGAAGTCGAGGAATTTTTAGCGGCTTCATTAAGGCTCATTCTATCACTCCCCTGATTCTTCTTAAACCGGCGCCGGCGCTTTCTTCCTTGATTATTCTAAAACGGCCGATTTCGCCGGTTCGCGCCACGTGCGGCCCGCCGCAAAATTCCTTGGAAATCGCTTCCTCGAATGACGGACCAATAAAATAGACCTTGACCATCTCGGGATATTTTTCCTTAAAAAAGAAGAGAGCGCCGGTTTTTTTGGCCTCCTCAATGGGCAAGACGATGAAAGAAACCGGCCAGTCTTCGTTTATAACTCCATTTACCCAGATTTCCACCTCTTTAAGCTCCTCATCGGTCAGCTTCCGATTAAAAGAAAAATCAAATCGCAACCTCTCGGGCGTGATGTCCGATCCCCCCTGCTCCACCTCCGGACCCAAGATTTTTCTTAAGCCGGCCTGAAGCAGATGAGTGGCCGTGTGAAGCCTCATGATTTTTTCCCGCTCCGCCCCGTTTTGATTTTCGTCCGTCAGGCCGTGCCCGCCGAATTTTTCTTCAGCCCCGACTCGTGAAATTTCCCGGTGTTTCTCAAATTCCGCCTCGAAATCTTCCTTTCTGATGTCTTTGGCCGCCGGAGACATTTCTTTCATAACCTCAAAAGGCAGACCATAAGTCTCATAGAGATAAAAAGCGTCGGCGGCCGTCATTTCTTCGTATCGCCCGAGTTCTTTAAAACCCTTGGAAAGGGCTGATTCGAATTTGTCCCGCTCCATTTCCATCACCGGAAAAATTTCGCTCGCGAGAAGGTCGGGATAAGCCGCCTGAAAAATGGCTTGGAGCCGCGCCGTCGCAATCGAAAAAATGTCGGCGTGAATATCGAATCGAATTTGATAGGCCACGATTCGCCGCAAAAGCCGCCGGAGAATATAGCCCGCCTCTTTATTTGATGGTCTCAGGCCCTCGGCGATGAGAAACGCCGAACCCCGCAGATGATCGGCTAAAATTTTTTTGATTCGGAGATCGAGTCCGGGTTTTATTTTCTCCACTTCGGCTAAAAGCGGAGCGAGGGTATCAATCTCAAAAACGTCCCCAAAGCCGTTCTTCACGGCCAAGAGCCGCTCAAGACCGGAACCGGTGTCCACGCCCGGCTCGCCTAATTTCTTAAGCTTCTTTTCCGAAGTCGCGTAATACTCGTTGAAGACCAGGTTCCAAACCTCGATTCCCTTCACGAAAATCTCGGTCGTCGGCCCGCAGGGTCCCTCGGTTCCCGGTGGCCCCCAGAAATTATCGATTCCCTCGCGCCTGATTTTTTCTTCCGGCAATCCGAGTTCCTGCCAAATCGAAAAAGATTCGTAATCAAAGGGGACTTCTTTCCGCCAGTCGCCCCCTGGCACCTTCTCGGGATCGAAAATCGTCACGTAATCGATCTTTAAGCCCAGCTCCTTGGTCAGAAAATCGTAAGCGTAATAAATCGCCTCCCGCTTGAAATAACCGCCGAAGGAGAAATTGCCGAGCATCTCGAAAAAAGTGAGATGCCGCTCGTCGCCCACCTCCTCAATGTCGGTTGTCCGGAAACACTTTTGAATGGAAACCGCGTTACGGCTTCCAAAATCATCCAAAGCACTCCGCTCACCCAAATAGTATTTTTTGAACTGCTGCATGCCGGCGGTCGTTAAAAGCACCGTCGGATCGTCCGAAATCAAGGAAGAAGACGGGACAACGGCGTGTCCCCTACTCTTGAAGAAATCTATGAATTTTTCCCTGAGTTCCTGAGCGCTCATTATTGAAAAACCTAAAACGTCCCGCCGAATTCTCCCCTCTCCCAGCCCGAATCCCCGCCTAATCTTTCCTTTTCTTCCTGAAGCATTTTCCGCAAGATATTTTCCAGTTCTTCGTTCGAATAAAAATTGATGGTGATCTGGCCGTTCCCGCCGGTTTTTTTGACTTCCACCCGGGTGCCGAAAAATTCCTCGAGTTTCTCCTTTAGCGAAGCCAGTTCCGGATCGGGAGCAACGGTCAAAACCTCCTCGTCTTCGCCGCCGTTTTCCCTTATCCCTCTCACCCGCCGGCGAATCTCCCGGACCGTCATATTGCCGCGAACCACTTCGTCGAATAGCTGTTTTTGCCGATTAATATCCCCGATCGCTAAAAGCAGCCGGCCCTGGCTTTCGGTCAGCTTGCCGGCCGAAATGGCTTCCTGGACTTCGGAGGGCAGGTTCAAGAGACGCAGGCTGTTGGCCACCGCTTCCCGGCTTTTGCCGACCCGCGAGGCCACCTCTCTCTGGGTCAGTCTAAAATCATCCTGAAGCCTCGCGTAAGCCCGGGCTTCTTCAATCGGGTTCAGATTCTCCCGCTGGATATTTTCGATAATCGCGAGTTCCAACTTCTCCCGCTCCAGGCCCGGCCGCCTGATGATAGCCGGCACCGTTCTCAAGCCGGCGAGCCTTGAGGCCATAAGCCGCCTTTCACCGGCGATCAGCTCGTATTCCACCTCCGTCCCGTAGTCACCTTCTTTCTCCACCTTGGTCACAACCAAGGGCTGGATGACGCCGAACTCGCCGATGGAACTCGCCAACTCCCTTAGGGCCGCTTCATCGAATTCCCGCCGCGGCTGGTGGGGATTGGGCACAATTTTATCGACTTCGATTTGGAAAACAGCCTGGTTTTCAACCGGTTTTTTCGCCGGCTCCTGAACCTTGATCGGAGAAACCAAAGTCTTTTCCTCGTCCAACCCGACGACTACAATCGGATCGCTAAGATTATTGTCCGTTGCCCCGTCTCTTTTGGGTAATAATGATTCCAAGCCTTTTCCCAACATGTGACTTAATTAGCTTAACATAAAATTGCCGAAATTGGCGGCCGGCGGATAATTCTGGATTTCTTTGCCCACGATTTCCTCGGCCAACCGGCGATAGGCCTGGGCGCCGGGGGAGGCGGGATCATGCTCCAGAATCGTTTTACCGAAACTGGGCGCTTCGGCCAAAGCCACTGCCCGGGGAATAAGAGTTTCAAAAACAGGATGGGGAAAATAGCGCCTTAAGTTTTTCTCCACATCCCGAGAAAGCCGCTCCCGACGATCGTACATAGTAATTAAAGCTCCGGCCACTTTGATCGGATGATTCAGATTAGTTTGGATGAGAGCCACTGTTTCCAAAAGCTGGCTCAGACCCTCCAAGCCGTAATACTCGGCCTGAACCGGAATCAAAACCTCATCCGCGGCCATCAGACCGTTCACCGTAAGCAGACTCAAAGAAGGCGGCAAATCGATGAGGATATAATTGTAGAGATGGCGCAAATGGTTCACGAATTTTCGCAGGAAATATTCCCGCTCCGGCTCGCCTACCAGCTCCACCAGAAGTCCGGCCAAATTATTGTCGGCCGGGATGAAGTCGTAATTTGAGATCCGGCTCGGTCTCACGACCGCCGCCGGCTGAGCCAGGCCGGCCAAGCCGTGATAGATGGTCGCGCTCAAATTTGAATCGCCCTTCAAAACCGAAGACAGATTGCCCTGGGGATCGAAATCGATTAAAAGCACCCGGCGGCCGAGCTGGGCTAAATAGGCGCCCAAGTTCAAAGAGGTGGTCGTTTTTCCCACTCCGCCCTTGGCGTTATAAATCGCGATGACGCATGCCATGTAACGCATATTTTAAGGTAATTTAGATGGATTTTCAATCCAAACCAAAATATTAAAACGCCACCCCGAATTGTCCATAAGTGGAAATTATGTTAAATTTTCCTGGTGAGGCTTGCCGGGGTGATGAAATTGGCAAACATGCACGACTCAAAATCGTGTGGCGCAAGCCTTGCGGGTTCAAGTCCCGCCCCCGGCACCAAGAAATACAATAAAACCCTGGCTTACGTAGTGGGGTAGCCCTCGGCGACGGCAATCTTTCGAATCCGAATAAGCGAGCGGTGCGATTAAGGGTTACCTGTGATAAAAAATATCCAAACTTAATGAATAAGATTACCGAGTCCATCCATTGTATCCTTCCCCAAAACAAGATTGGGCTTCTAAATAGAAGGGGGTGCGTTGATGTTTACTGTTATTCGAATAAATTAGAAACTCTTCTGGGATGGAAAGCTAATAAAGGCTCGAAATACAAACAACAAGCGTCTATCCCTGAGTGGATAAAAAGAAACAAGAAGTTCTCATTATTTTGCTTAAAAGGATTAATAGAAACTGATGGTTCCATTTATTATGATAGAGGTTATCGAATGATAAATTTTACTACCACCATTCCTCAATTGGCCCGTGACGTCTCGATGATAATAACAAAACTAAAATTCAAGGCCTATGCGCGAATAATTAAGCATCCATCCCGCCTACCGAAATATGTTATACGAATATCCAAGAACGTTAATGAATTTATAAATTTAACGGGCATAAATAAAAGCTAATATTTTCTATCAACTCAGCTCAAAATCGTGTGAGGCAACTCATGAGGGTTCGACTCTCTCCCCGGGCACACCGTAGTCAATTCCCAGAATTCGCCGCAGGCGGCTCAACAACCGGTTCATAAAGAAAATTTTAGTCATTGAAACAAAACCTGATTATTGCCATAATTTATGGTATAAATAAATCAAGTTTTTTAACACTTCCAAAGGCCGTAAAAACTTAATTACAAAAACATGGTAAGAGGAAACTTTATTGGCGCGGCGATCGTCGCAATAATCTACACGATCTATATCCTAATAAGACCCCTTCCGACGCACTCGCTAGAAGCATTATTATTGGTGATTCTTAATGCCTTGACCATCGTGTTAATGGCTTTCGCGTTCAAATAAGGGTTTAGAAAACCCGGCATCGCGCCGAAATCCGAAGCTCCGAGAAGTCGGGGCTTTCTGGTTGGACTTACCCAATTTTCCGGTGGGCAACCACCAACGCCCCAAGATAACATCAGGTGGCTTAATTATTTTAAGCCTCAAAATCTTATTTTTTATACAGAGAAGCCCCGCGCGAAGCGTGAGCTTC
>DATKRQ010000006.1:0-3937 GCA_035532135.1 Candidatus Tyrphobacter sp. | reverse complement strand
CTCGAAAAACTTAAACTGTTATATCGCCCAGCAGTAAACGGAGCGCCGTGGCGCAATTAGGTAGTAGCGCTAGGATTTCCGTCCTCGTCCCCTTCGGTGGCCAACCTTATTCTTCCGCATCTCTTCTATTGAAATTATCCACGGGTGAAATATTTCACACCGCCCTTTTACGAGAAAATCGCGTCCTATACATGAAGGGATGCCCGCCTAATTTTATCTGATAGATCACTCTTTAAGCGGCGAGCCAGCCGCCGTCGACGCAGAAAGCGGCACCTGTCACATAACTGGCTTCTTCGGAGGCGAGAAAGACAACCAACGCCGAAACTTCTTCCGGCCGGCCGATCCGTTTCAGGGGCACTCGGGCAAGCATCGCCTCCATCTCTTCTTTGGGCATTTGGGCGGCCTGGACCATCGGCGTGTCGATGACTCCCGGCATGATGGCGTTTACGTTAATTCCCAAGGAAGCCCATTCGATAGCCAGGGTTTCCGTAAGGCCGATGACTCCGCCTTTGGAGGCGGCGTAATGGGCTCCGCCTATAATGCCCACGCCAACTTGGCCAGAAGCGACCGAAGAAATATTAATAATTCGTCCCCACTTTTTTTTAGCCATTTCCCGAGCCGCCCGCTGGGCGCAGAGGAACTGCCCCTTCAGATTGATATCAAGAGTCCGATCCCAATCTTCTTCGGTCAGGTCAAGGGCCGGCTTTGGAAGATAGACGCCGGCATTATTGACCAAAATGTCAAGTCGGCCGAATTTTCCCACGGCTCCGCTTATCGCCGAATCGACTTCCGCTTTTTGAGTCACGTCCATCTTGAATCCGGCCGCCTCGCCGCCCTGAGCTTCGATTTCCCGGACTACCAGCTCGCACTCCTCGGCACTCGTGTCGGTGACCACAACTCTCGCCCCCTGGCGGGCCAAGGCTAAGGCGTGGGATTTGCCCATTCCCCGACGGGCGCCGGTGACGAGGGCGACTTTGTTTTTTAATTCGAACATAATTCGATTATATCACTTTTTGAAAAATTTCTTTCTGATGAGCAAAACCTCATGGGCGAATTTCTCCTCGTTTTCCCGGCGCGGTCGGGGCAGGGTAACGGGGAAAATATTTTCCAGGGCGTAATTTCTTATCAGAAATATCCGATCGGCCAGAGAAACCGCTTCCTCGATGAGATGGGAAACCATGACGATTGTTTTTTTGGTTTCCCGCCAGACCTTGATGACGTCCTCGTGAAGCTCCTCGGTGGTTTGGGGATCGAGAGCGGAAAAGGGTTCGTCGAGCAGAAGGACGGCCGGGTCAACCGTGAGCGCCCGGGCGATTCCCACCCGCTGACTTTGACCGCCCGAAAGCTCCCGGGGATATTTCTCCTCCATACCCCCGAGTTTCATCATCTCAATGTAAGCCAGGCTTTGAGCGCGGATTTTCGTCTCGGGAAAGCGCTTCAGTCTCAGGCCCAGGGCTACGTTTTCAAAAACGTTAAGCCAAGGGAAAAGGGCTCCGGCCTGGAAAACCATCGAAACGTTGTCTGGCTTGAAGACCGATCCCGAAGAAGCCGATTCCAAGCCAGCGATTATTTTAAGAAGGGTCGATTTCCCGCCGCCCGACGGCCCGATGATACAGACGAATTCTCCGGCGGTCACCGAAAAACTCACCCCTCTCAGAGCCGGTTCCCCTCCGGGCTCGTAAACTTTCGACACCCCGTCGAAACTGATTATTTTATTCGAATTTGAATCGTTCGGCATAGCGCAGCAATTTTTGCCAGACAAATAAATTAAAGAAAGCGATGAATCCGACAAGTGAAAAAATGGTGAGAATGAAAAGACCGTTTTGGCCGCTTGAGGTCGCCCTGACGAGCAGGCTGCCGACCCCGAAGAGATCCTGGCTTGTCGTGCCGTGGGGAATATAGGTATGAAGAACCTCGGCCACAATGATGATGTTCCAACCCTGAGCCCAGGCGAGAATCGAGCCGGTAACGAGATAAGGGACGGCGGCCGGCAAAAGCAGCCGGCGGACGAAGGCAAAGCCCTTGAGACCGAAAATTTTAGCGGCGGATTTCAAATCGTCGGGGATTTCCCTCAAGCCGCCGACCAGATTAAAAACAATGTTCCAAAGCATGCTGAGGAAGATGATAAAAACGGCGGCGCCGTTAAGGAATCCGAAGCCGATGAAAAAAATAATAATAATCGGGAAAAAAGCCAAGACGGGCACCGATTGGATGACATCGAAAAGCGGCAGCAAAAGCCGCTCGATTAAGGGATTATCATTTACCCAGACGGCCAGAGGAATAGAAACAACAAAAGCCAACGCATAGCCTACAAGAAGTCGTCCCAGAGTGGCCGCGATCGCTCGGCCGATTAAATAAGGCGAAGCGCCCGAAGCGGAGACAACGGGCAGGCCGGAAACGTATTTAAGCGCTATCAAAATAACGGCGACAGCCAGGATGGGTGCGAGGAAAGAATAAACCCGCTCGCCGAAAGAAACCGGATAACTCAAGCCGAATTTACGACTTAAACGGCGTGATCGCCTGCGGCTCTCCATAATTTAAGTATAAGGCTAAAAATTTATTTAGCTATTTTTTCTTGCCGCTCGCCAAGCGGACTTGAGGTCGGATTGATCCCAGTACTTGAAATAGAAAAAGGCGCCGACGGGAATCAAAAGCCAGTAGGAAATAAGGCGATAAAGGACCGAAGCCAGGATGGTAAGCCCGGAGGGATAGCCGAAGGCGGTGAAAATCAAGATGATGGAAGTTTCCGTGACGCCCGGAACTTCGGGCATGAGGCTGATGAGCGAAAGGATGGTGGACAGGCTAAAGGCGATGATTAGACTCGCCAGATCGGGCCTGAAGCCGAAAACCAGGAAGGAAAAATAGAGCAAGGCGACATTATCTATGTAATAAAGGGCGGAAAAGAGAAACGAAAGGAAAGAAAGCCACTTTCTCCTTTTCATTAAGGCGAGATCTTCGTCTAGGGTTTCAATGAAGGAGGAAACGCTTCCTTCTTCAAGCCTTTTCCCGAAACTGAATTTCTTAAGAAAGAGGACGAGATTTTTGAGCAGCCGGCCCCGATTCCGGAGCGTTAGGTAGGCACCAACCACCATGAATCCAAAAACCGCGGCCAGGGCGTCAAAAACAATCGGACTCACGACCTTAAAAGCCAACTTGGGAAGAAGGATTAGAGCGACACCGAAGGAAACGGTGAAGCTCAATATGTAAAAGATATTCCAGACGGTGACGAGAAAAGCTATCTTCTTGGTTTCAATGTTGAGCTTTCGGTACAGGAAAAAGCTGGAAAGAGAAGCGCCGATCATCGGAATAACTTTCCCGCCGATGGCGCTCAAAACGGCGATGGAGATGGCGTGCTTCGGATGGACTTTAACCTCCACGATTCGGAGAGCGGTCAGGGAAAGCAAACCGTCGAGAATATAAAAAACGAATTGCAATCCGATTATGAGGAGGATGAGCGACTTATTGGCGCTCCCGATTAAAAGGGGAATTTCCTTGAGACCGTATTTTTTGTCGGAGAGGAAAACGACGATCAGGGCGGCAATCAAAACGGCGGGTAAAAGAAGACGGCGATAGTTTGATTTTTTCATTTAAGGAACTGTTTCTAAGCTTGCCCGACAATGGCTTTGTTGGCAAGATTTGATTTTCCCAAGATAGTAGCTTAAGCTCTAAGAAATCGGATGGAGGTGGAGCAATTGTCCGAGGAAGGCTCCAAAGGGTACGTTGTTGATTGGAGAACGCCGAGGCATATATTGATGTGCGCCGTCTTGGAAACGGCGGGCGACGCGGTTGGATTTTTTTGGAAAGAGGAGGTGAAGCCGATGATGGTAATCTGGTTGGCGTCGGCGCGGGAAACCGTCCCGGTTTTCTTCAGGAAACTGAAGGCGCTCGTGTTTCGGTTGATAATGAGAGTCCGAAGAAGGAATGATAGAAGTGACTG
>DATKRQ010000005.1:0-5207 GCA_035532135.1 Candidatus Tyrphobacter sp. | reverse complement strand
AAAGGAGGCAACGGCTTCTCGAGCCAGGACGACATCGTCTTTATCCCCATCTCCACCGCTAATCACTTCTTGGAAAACGACACCTACGTGAGCACGATAAGCGTTGAGGCCCAAAGCCAGCAATCAATGGCCGCCGTTCAGCAGGGCGTTACCAATCTTCTCCTCCAAAGGCATAACATTAAAAATCCGGCCCAGGCTGATTTCAGCGTCTTAAACCAACAAGACCTCGTCTCCACCGCTTCTTCCGTCACGGGTATCTTTACCATTCTTTTAGCCTCAATCGCCGGCATTTCACTTCTCGTGGGCGGCATCGGGATTATGAATATGATGCTCACGACCGTTACCGAGCGGACCAGGGAAATCGGTCTACGCAAAGCCATCGGCGCCAAAAAGAAAGACATCAGTCTCCAATTTCTCCTGGAATCAGTGATGCTTACTTTTATTGGCGGAGTAATCGGCATTATTCTTGGCTGGATCCTTTCTCTCGTCATCGCCCGGTTCACGAGTATTCCGGCCGCCATTTCCTGGTGGTCGGTTATCTTAGCCTTCGGTGTTTCGGCCGGCATCGGGATTATATTCGGCTACTATCCGGCCCGGCGGGCGGCCGGACTTAATCCCATTGAAGCCCTGAGATACGAATAAATCTTCGGGGACTTTAATAGGGAGTAAAGAGGATATATAATACCGACGCTTGGCCATGTCTCAAACAACCAAACTTACGAAGCGCGAAGAAGTCGCCGAGGGCACTATGGCCTTTCATCTTGAAAAGCCGTCCGGCTTCCAACACAAAGCCGGTCAATTCGTCGACTTGAAGATTATTAATCCCCCAGAAACCGATGACGAAGGCAACACCCGGACGCTTTCCATAGCCAGCGCTCCGGAAGAAGATTTTTTGATGGTGGCGACAAGAATGCGCGACACCGCCTTCAAGCGCTCGATTAAGGATTTACCGCTTCAATCCGAAATCCAGATCGATGGTCCGTTTGGATCATTTACGCTTCATAACGACGCCTCGAAACCAGCCGTCTTTTTGATCGGCGGCATCGGCATCACGCCAATCCGATCAATTCTCGTGGATGCTGCAAAGCGTAGCCTGCCCCACAACCTTTTTCTTTTCTATTCCAATCGCCGGCCGGAAGACGCCGCTTTCCTCGAAGAACTGATAAGCCTCCAGGACGAGAATCACAATTACAAACTAATCGCCACCATGACCGATTTAGCTAAATCAAATAAGCCCCGGACTGGCGAAATGGGCTACATCGACGAGGCCATGCTTAAGCGCCACCTCAATGATTTGATGAAACCGATTTATTATGTTTCCGGCCCGCCTCAGATGGTTACCGCCATGCGGGAATTGCTCAATCAATCGGGGGTAAGTGAAGACAATATCAAATTCGAAGAATTTGCCGGCTACTAAAACGATGAAGCTAAAAATCGGGGACGAGGCGCCGGCTTTCAGCCTGCCGGATCAGGAAGACAAAAAACATTCTCTTTCCCACCACAAGGGCCGGTGGGTTTTCCTTTATTTTTATCCCAAAGACGATACGCCGGGTTGCACCAAAGAAGCTTGTGGCATAAGGGATGTCTACGGCAATTTAACCAAGGCGGGACTCCGGGTCTTCGGCGTAAGCGTCGATTCGGTGGAAAGCCACAAGAAATTCGCCGAAAAATATCATCTCCCCTTCACCCTTCTCTCCGACGCCGACAAAGAAACGGTCAAAGCCTACAACGTCTGGGGCAAAAAGAAATTTTTAGGCCGGGAATATCTAAGCACTCTGCGAACCTCTTTTCTCATTAATCCTGAGGGCCGCATCGCTAAAATTTACGAAAACGTTAAGCCGGAAAATCACGCCAAGGAAATTCTCGACGACTTCAAGGCGCTAAAAAAGAATGACTAAACCAAGCTTTGTTCCCAATCAAAAAATTTTAGAAAAGTACGCCCAAGTTTTGGTGAATTTCGCCCTCTGGGGCGGCCGGGGAATCAAAAAAGACGACGTGGTATATCTTTCATCACCCGAAAGCGCCAAACCGCTTTTCAACGAAATTTACAAAAAAAATCACCCTCTCCGGCGGGCATGTGATTTCGGACTATCACCCCGACATGGCCGGCAAGGAAAATTTGAGCCGACATTTTTACTTAAACGCCAAGAGTCACCAACTGGCCTTCTTCCCCCGCCACTATTTCCGCGGCTTGGTTAACCAGGCCGATCACTTAATCGCCATTTTAAGCGAAGCCGACATGCACGCCCTGGAAGGCGTCGACCCCAAAAGCATCATGATTCGCGGCCAAGCGCTCAAAAAATATCGCGAGTGGCGGGACAAAAAAGAAGATGAAGGAAAATTCAGCTGGACGCTGGCTCTTTACGGCACGGCCGCGATGGCCAAAGAAGCGGGTCTTTCCGAAAAGGAATACTGGAATCAGATTATCAGGTCCTGCTTTCTCGATAAACCCAGTCCAATCGCCGATTGGCGGAAAACATATCAAAAAATCGACCGATATCTTCAAAAACTCGATCGTTTAGCCATAGAAAAAGTGAAAATTGAGGGAGCCGACGTTAACCTTTCGATTCTAATCGGCGACAAAAGAAGGTGGCGAGCCGGAGGCGGAGCCAATATCCCAAGTTTCGAAATCTTCACTTCTCCAGACTGGCGAGGCACCGAAGGCTGGATTAGATTTAATCAGCCGCTTTATCACTATGGTCACCTGGTTCAAGGCATCGAACTGGAATTCAAAAACGGCCTGGTTGTAAAAAGCCGCGCGAAAAAGAACGAAAGGCTCCTTAAAGAAATGATTGCCGTAAAAAACGCCGACAAAGTCGGTGAGTTCTCCCTAACCGATAAGCGTTTTTCGCGGATTGATAAATTCATGGCCGAAACTCTTTTCGACGAAAATTTCGGCGGCTCATACGGCAATACCCACATCGCCCTCGGTGATTCGTATCACGAGTGTTTCGACGGAAAACAAAAAGGCGTTGCTAAACCAGCTTGGCTCAAAATGGGCTTCAATGATTCCTCGGTTCATACCGACATTATCTCGACTACGAACCGGACCGTTACCGCTTATCTAAAAAGCGGCCGGAAGAAAGTAATTTATAAAAACGGCATTTTCACGCTTTAAAAAAAAGAAATGGGGCCCTCCCGAAAGAGGACCCCGTCCGATTACCGGAGAAGACACTCGAGAGCCTCACAAGCGGCTCCGAGCTCCGCCGTCCGGCGCAGCAGTTCGACCAGGCGACCAAAAAACGGATCGGCCGCTAACGCCGTCAGTTCGGCGCTCGCTGACTCCATTTTTTGGCGCAGGAAATTCCGAACGTTCCAGATCAGATTCATCACCTGATCCGGAAATTCGGAGACAGGGAAAGCTCCAAGCCTTAGGAAGCTTTCCTCGTCTTCCCGCCTCTCCGCCCAGAGGCTCAAGAAACGTCTGTACTCCACCTCGTCCTTATCGGACGCGATGGTCCAGATCGTTTTCTCAAGCCGATTGAGTTCCCTCCTCTTTTCCTTGAGGAGCCGCTCAAGCTCGGGCCGAAGCATTTCTGCCTCACCGTCGAGCTTCATCTCATCCGCCAGCCGCGTTCCATCCAAGGCCTTCGCCTCCTTATATGTACGCGGATGAGATGGTCTTTTTAAGATCCAGAAACTGTCTCTCAAAAAGACCATCTCATAACCATCTTATTAAACTCCTAAAGATCCATTTATTTTAAAGACGGGCAACTTATAAGCCGGATTCTGTATTCGATAATAATTTATCTGGTCCCTCGATTACTCTCGGGATCAAGCGGCACAAACCGATTTTTTAAATCGGAGTACGGCCTTGCACTCGGTAAGGATTTAGCCGTTTCACCCCCGCCTTGCGGCGGGATTATTCCCGCTTGCGCGGGAACCGCTGATCTTTCGGTCAGACGCGTCACTGCTCGCACCTCTATCCTTACGGACGACGGCTGTTAGCCGCTACCTTTCGCCTATTAAAAGGCTGAGTGTCCGGACTTTCCTCCCCGGCGCCTAAACGCCGGAGCTATTATCCAAGTTACCCAAAAACAAAATAGCACATTTTTCTTAATCCGGCAACTCGTATACTCTTTCACGATCGTGAGAAGGTATGCAAATCAAAACCTAAGACTTAAGGCGTCTGAGTCGGAGTGGGCTTAAGTCCTTATATTAAGGAGATTAACTTCCGCCGCGTCCAGAGCCTCGTTTACTAATTTGTCGGCGTCGCTGTTTTGAGCCCGCGGGACGTGAATAAAGTCAACTTTCTTGAAATCCAACCGGAGATTCCAAATTTCCATAAAAAGCGGCTGGAGGTCTTTATTTTCGATTTTATACCGGCCAGTAAGCTGTCTCTGCATCAGCTCACTGTCCGTCCTCACTTCAATTTCCGCTTCAGACGCTTTTTTCTTGCCTAATAATTGCTTGGCTTTTTTAAGGGCGAAAACGACCGCCCGATATTCAGCGACGTTATTAGTCGTCCGGCCAATCGCCTCGGCATAGTGCTTGTCTCCCAAGACGACGCCCAAAGCCGCCGGTCCGGGATTACCTCTTGCTCCGCCGTCGGTATTAATTACGAGCTTGGTCATTTGGCATTAATAATACCTAAAAAAATCTCATAAGTCGCGCGGGCATCGTCGATCGCGCGGTGATGACGGGTAATATCTATCCCAAAGTGATTAGCCATTTCTTTTAAAGAAAGCCTGCTCAATTCCGGGCGGCCATTAAATTTCAGCCAGGCCATCGAGAAGATATCCAGGCCTTTATAGAAGTAAGTGGGTTCAAAGCCGCACGCTTCAATCGCTTTCTGAATATGCATCCAGTCGAAGGCCAGGTTGTGCCCGACAAGCATGGTATTTTCCGCTAAAGTTAAAAATTCCTTTATCCCTTGAGTCAAGGAAACGCCCTCGGCCCGCCACTCCGCCTCATCAAAACCAACCACCCGCAGGGCTTCGGGATCGGCTAATTCCAGCCGTTGCGGCCTTATTTTTATATCAATCTCCGAAAGCTTCTCGAAGGTTTTGGCCTTGGCCCGCACCGCGCCGATTTCGATAAGCTCTTTATCAAGCTCGAAGCCGGTCGTCTCGGTATCAAAAAAGAGAAGATCCCGATCGTTCATATTCATATCAAAAAGCCGATAATTCATAAAATTTTCGATTTCAATGACTTAGAAAATTAGCTTTGATTAATTTTAAATGATACGCTTGTCATAAGCCAATCAA
>DATKRQ010000004.1:0-10648 GCA_035532135.1 Candidatus Tyrphobacter sp. | reverse complement strand
GAAATTATTCAGCCAGATGGTATAGTGGTTAAGTTCGGTTTTACCATGGAATTAAAAGCGGAAAAAAGAGACGTAGTCAATCAAAAGGCCAAGAAAATAAGGCTTCAGGGCTTTATTCCGGCCGAAGTTTACGGCCATCGTTTACCGAACGTTCATCTGAGTCTTCTAATCAAGGATTTTGAGCGGGCTTACCGGTCGGCGGGCGAACACGCCATTATCAGTCTTTCCATCGACGGCTCGACGAAGCCCGTGATTATCCACGAAGTCCAGCGCGACGCCGTAAGCGGAGCGGTGATGGCCGTTGATTTTTATGAAGTCAAAATGGACGAGAAGATAAAAACGCCGATTCCGATAAAACTTGTGGGCGAATCGCCGGCGGTCAAAAATCTGGGAGGCATCCTTGTCAAAGCGATGGACGAAGTGGAAGTAGAGGCCCTGCCCGGCAATCTTCCCGAAGCCATCGAAGTGGATATTTCTAAATTGGCCAATCTTAACGACAGCTTGTATGTAAGCGATTTCCCCAAAAGCGATAAATTCTCTTTCATAGTTGATCCGAGGACGGTGGTGGTCACCGTTTCGGAGCCGACGGAAGAAGAAGCGGTAACTCAAGAAATTTCCCCGGAGAGCGTTGTCGTTGAATCAGAGGAAAAAAGGGCTAAGAGGGAAGCTAACGCTCAAGAGGAAAATGAGGCTAAGGCCTAAAGTTTTAATCGACATAAAAAGGAGCGGCCGGGAAGACGTTTTCCTGGGCCGGGAAAAGAGAATTAATCTGGCCCCGGGAGCGAAAAAGAAACCAAGAGTCTTTTATCATCCGCTCTATCTTACCCCGATCGCCATTGGCCTTGTTTTCGTTTTTTTCCTGATTTCCCCGTTTAAGGACAGCACTCTGGCCCAGACGGCCGACACCACGGCGGCCCAGCGACAGGCGCTTGAAAATCAGCTTTCCCAACTGGAACAGCAGATCGGTTCCTACCAGAGCACGATCTCGAATTATGAGCAACAGGGAGCTTCGCTCACGAGCGCCATTAACGAGCTTAACGCGAAAATCAACAAAATAAACCTCCAGATTAAAGCGGTGACGCTTGAGCTTCAGTCGCTCGACGGCCAGATCGGCGACACCACTTCGAAAATCGGAGTCATTCAGACGAATATTAACGCCAACAAAAATCTCCTGGCCGGCACCCTCGAGCAGATTTATGAATCCGGAAACCAGGGTTTCTTGGAAATCCTGTTGGCCAATCCCCAGATCTCCGATTTTTTCACCAACGTAAACGATTTGATTAACGTCCAGGGGAGCGTCAAGACCTCGGTGGATAAAATGACTTCCCTGATGGCCGACTTGGTCGACCAGAGAACCCAGTTGGGGTTGGAAAAATCCGATTTGACCACTCTCCAGGATTATCAGAATTCTCAGAAGACAGCCGTGCTTAGCGCCAAGCAGGACAAAAGCAGTCTTTTGGCCGAAACTAAGGGCAATGAATCGACTTATCAGGCGCTTCTCCAGAAGACCCAGAAGACGGCGGCTCAGATTAGGGTCCAGATTTTCCAACTCATTGGCGGAGGCCAACTGACTTTCGAAAAGGCTTACGAGTACGCCAAGTTCGCCGGCCAGGCGACCGGAGTCAATCCGGCGCTGATTTTAGCCATCCTGAACCGGGAGTCGGCTTTGGGCCAGAATGTCGGCCAGTGCGGATATCAAACGGCTATGTCGCCGAGCAATATCCCCATTTTTCTGAATATCGTTAATTCCCTCGGCCTGGAGAAAGATTTGGCCGCCGGAGTCCTTAAGGTTTCCTGTCCCAACGCCGACGGCATTTACGGCGGAGCCATGGGACCGGCTCAGTTCATTCCTTCCACCTGGCAGATTTACGAGAGCGAGATTTCTTCTATCACCGGCAACAATCCGGCTAATCCTTGGAATGACGCGGACGCTTTCACGGCCACGGCGCTTTATCTAAAAGATGCCGGCGCCCAGACCAACGAGCGGGTGGCGGCGGCCAAATATTATTGCGGCTCCAACTGGAACCGGTTCGTTTGCTTGAATGTTTACGGCGAAAACGTAGTCGAAAAGACGGCTGAATTCGAGCAGGATATTCAGATCCTTAATTCCAACTCCTAAAGGTCTCCATTGGTTTTTAATAAAATGAAAATATTTATTACCAGGAAGATCCCCGACCGAGGGATAAACCTTTTGAAAGAAGCCGGCTATGAAGTCTTGGTTTCTCCGGAGGATCGGCCGCTCACCAAAATCGAACTGATTTTCTCGACCCAGGGCGCCGGGGCGGTTCTCGCCCAGCTTACGGACACAATCGACCGCGAAGTTCTCGAGGCTTGGAAGGCGTCGGTTAAGGTAATCGCCAATTACGCCGTCGGCTTCGACAACATCGATCTTGCCGCCGCGGCCGAATTCGGCATTGCGGTAACGAACACGCCCGGCGTTCTCACGGAGACCGTGGCCGAGCATACCTTCGCTTTAATTCTTGCGATCGCCCATCGGATCGCCGAAGCCGACCGATTCGCCCGGGCCGGCCGGTATCACGGCTGGGAACCGGAGCTTCTTTTAGGTACCGACGTTTCGCACAAAAAACTAGGTATCCTGGGTTGCGGCCGGATTGGATCGCTTGTGGCCGAGCACGGCGTGAAGGGCTTCGGGATGGAGGCCGTCTATTATGATTTGCGACAAAACGAAGCGCTCGAAAAGGATTGCGGCGCCAAGTTTTCATCGACGATTGAAGGCGTTTTGAGCGAAGCCGATTTCGTTTCGATTCACGTGCCGCTTCTTCCTTCGACCCATCATCTTATAAACGCCGAGCGGTTGCGCCTAATGAAACCGACCGCCTATCTCGTGAATACTTCCCGGGGGCCGGTGATTGACGAAACGGCTTTGGCCGAGGCGCTTAAAGATGGGGTGATCAAGGGGGCGGCCTTGGATGTCTATGAAAACGAGCCGGAAATAAATCCGGTTCTAAAAACGCTCGATAACGTGATTCTGACGCCCCACATCGCTTCGGCCACTCTCGAGACGAGGCAGAAGATGGGTGAGCTCGCGGCCAAAAATATCATTGAGGTTCTCTCCGGCCGACCGGCCTTGAATCCGGTGGCCTTGAAGCGGTAAGCTTCTCGGGATGAAAAGAAGATTGGGCCGCGATTTTTTCGTCCCGGCGGCCGGCGAGAAAACCGAAGAAATTGCCAAAAGGCTTTTGGGCAAATATATCGTCCGCCGGATCGGCGATCGGAAGATTTGGGGGAAGATTGTCGAAACCGAAGTTTACGGGGGTCCGCGGGACAAGGCCTGCCACGCCTATGGTGGGAAGGTGACGCCGAGAAACAAGCTGATGTATGCGGCCGGCGGCCGAGCCTACGTTTACCTGATTTACGGGATGCACTGGCAGCTCAATTTCATAACTCAAAAATCCGGCGTGCCCGAGTGTGTTCTCGTAAGAGCCCTGGAGGTGGAGGGCGATGATCCGCGGGCGGCGAGCGGCCCGGGAAAACTTTGCCGATTTTTGGAAGTCGATAAGTCGTTTCACGGAGAGGACGTGGTGACTTCCAAAGATTTCTGGCTTGAGGATCGGGGAGTGGAGGTGGCGCGGAGAGAAATCGTAAGCGGGCCGAGAGTCAATATCGATTACGCCGGCCCCCATTGGGCGAAGAGGAATTGGCGATTTTATCTGAAGAACAATTCGGCGGTTTCAAGAAAATGATCGAATTAAAAATTTTAAAAAAATCAAAACGGAGCGCCGCTCGGCTCGGAATTTTAAAGACCCCTCACGGCGAAGTGGAAACGCCGGCTTTGGTGCCGGTGGCCACCCGGGCGGTTGTGAAAACCCTGACGACCGATGAAGTAAGACGGGCGGGCTATTCCTTGCTTATCGCGAACACCTTTCATCTTCATTTCCGACCGGGCGAAGCGGTGGTCAAGAAAGCCGGCGGACTCCATAAGTTTATGAACTGGAAGGGGGGACTTATGACCGACTCGGCCGGCTTCCAGGTTTTTAGTTTGGGCTTCGGCCGGGATTTCGGCACGGGGAAGATCGCTCTTGAAAAATCCGACCGGAAAATAACCGTAAACGAGAAGCCGCGGGGGATTAAGATTATGGAGGACGGAGTGGTTTTTCGGTCGCCCGTAGACGGCCGGGAGGTTTTTCTGGGGCCCAAGGAGTCGATTAAGATCCAGGAAGCTCTGGGGGCGGATATAATCTTCGCCTTCGACGAATGCACCTCGCCCCTGGCCGATTACGAGTATACAAAGACATCGCTTTTAAAAACCCACCGCTGGGCCGAAATTTGTCTGAAGTCGCAAAAGTCCCGTCAGGCGCTTTACGGCATCGTCCAGGGAGGCAAATTCAAGGATTTGCGCAAGGAGAGCGCGAGGCGCATCGCGGGGCTCGATTTTCCGGGTTTCGGTATCGGGGGCGAGTTCGGCGACGACAAGAAGAAAATGGTTGAAATGGTCCGCTGGGTGGTCGAGGAATTGCCTGAGAAAAAGCCGCGGCATCTTTTGGGCATCGGAAGCCCCAAGGACATTCGGCCGATTATCGAGGCCGGAGTCGATGCCTTTGACTGCACCATTCCCACCCATTACGCCCGGCACGGCACGGCTTTCGTTTCTTCGGGCAAACTTGATTTAGGCAAAACTAGATTCTTGAAAGAGCAAAAAGCGCTCGACAAAAACTGCCGGTGCGAAGTTTGCCAAACCTACAGCCGGAGCTATCTTTCGCATCTCATCCGCGCTCAGGAGATCACGGGCTTAAGACTCTTAACTTTTCATAACCTCTTTTTCTTCAACCAACTTGTCGAATCGGCGAGGAAGGATATCAAGAAGGGGAAAATCTGATTTTAAAATCGGAAAAAGGAACGAGCGACTCCGGAAAAGACTTATCCACAGCCTCTAAAAATTCCTTGTCCGATCGTCCCAAATTTTTAGAAAAAGTGGATAACTCACCGCGAGTTTTAGCAATTCCTAAATCTGGCTGTGGATAACTTATCAAAGGCCGCATTATTGGTGGCTTATTTCGGTTATTGATTATTTTTTCGGGAAGATAAAATGAGGTTGAAATCAATCTATGATGGAAAAAATAAACGATGCCGATATAAATAAAGTCGTGTCATCTTTAAAATTTCGGCGACCGAGATATAAATATTTAATCTTTTCGGCGGCGATAGTTTTAACCACCGTGGCGGGTTATGTGGTTTGGTTCAAGTATTTTAGTCCGCAGGCGCAATCTCTTAGAGACTGGCAAAAATACGCCGTTTGGGAGAAACGGTATAAGGATCAATCGGCGGCCGATAAATACGGCGGCCAAACGCCACAGGAAACTCTTAATTTATTCGCCGACGCTCTGAGAAAAGGAGACGTTGATCTGGCGAGTAAATATTTTGTGCGCAATACAGACGGATCTGTGAATCCGGAAGTTATCGACAACCTTAATAAAGCTAAGGCAGATAATAAATTAAATAATTTAATCGAAGCTCTGGAGTCAGCTAGCTCAGCGGGTTCATCGATTAATAATCATTTTGGTTTCGAGGTTAGGAATGAAGACGGGAAGCTCATCAATGATATTGGGTTGGTTAAAAATGAATATTCGAACGTATGGAAAATAGAAAGCTTTTAAAAATATTAGTTATTTCGCTATTCGGATCCGGATTTTTTATTTCTTCAAGCCAATCGGTTTCGGCTTACGGTTACGGCGTTCACGCCGCGCTGACTCAATCGGCGGTTAATTTCTATAATCAAAGTTATCCGGACAATAAAATATCATCCGACCTGAAGGCATATCTTGTTGACGGCTCGCGCCGTGAAGACGACACGCCGCGCTGGATGAATCATTTTTATGATCCAATTCACAACCGTGGCTTGAGTTACGATCCGGCCATCAGGCCCGATATTCCCATACCCGGCTCGTGGGATAGTTCTAAGGAATGGGCGACAAGCGAGGGGGACCAAAACGGCGGCCGCTATAAGACGGGAGAGACGATCGGTACGATTTTAACCGCTTTACAGTCCGGTCAGTTATCCGATATTTCAAGCCAATCCGATTTTACCTGGCAAAAAGCGATTCAGCTTTATGCCTCTGGTAAGAAAGAAGAGGCAATGTTCGCCCTGGGTCATGTTCTCCACTTGATGGAAGACATGACGGTACCGGCCCACGTGAGAAACGATCCTCATCCGGATAGCGATTCTTACGAGCTTTATACTGATCAATTCTCTTACGACCATCCGGATAAGAACTTGCTTAACCGTTTAATCAACAAAACTCCTGTTTCTGTAGCTAATTTAGGTGCTTATTTTGATTCGTTGGCAACGTATACTAATACTCACTTTTATAGTCAGCATACCATCGGAATCCAAAGCGGCTATGATCTTCCACAGCCATTGTATTCGGAAAAGAGTGGTGATTATTTTTATGGGATAGGCGATGCAGAAGGATTCGGAAAATATAAACTATTTATTAAAACCAGTTCTGCTGCGCTGATAATAAACAAGAACGATATTTCTCTTTATTTGGATAAAAACAATGGAGACGCCGTTCTCGGTGATTATTGGAACATCCTCTCAACTAAGTCGGTTCAGTATGGCGCTGGGGTGATAAATCTATTTTTCCAAGAAGCAGAGGCGGCCGAAAAGAATAATACTACCCCGAGAGAACCGGCGGCTGGAAAATCTTTTATCGCTTCAGCGCTTGACGCGTTTTTAAAATTCAGTCAGGTGGCTAAGACGGCGGCCCGAAGCGCTTTGGCCGAGATTTTCGGCGGCGGCGGAGTAAATAATTTGTCGGGGACGATTGATCTGAATAACCAGGGGGAGCCGACTATTAATACTAAAGCGGGTGCCGGCGCTTCGGCTACTCAACCGATCGCTCCGCCGCCCAGGCTTTCAATAACCGAGGTGATGTATAACCCGCCGGGGAGCGATGCGGGGCGAGAATGGATCGAGGTTTTAAATACCGGCGACTCAAGCGTTGATCTTTCTGATTTAAAATTCCAGACCGGCGGGACGGCCCACGGGCTAGCCAATAAGAATAACGGATTAAAATTAAGGTCGGGCGGCTTCGGTATTATCGCCAATAATGCCGAGCTGTTTAAAAGCGACAATCCTAATTACAGAAGCCCGATTTGGGAGGCGTCTTTTTCCTTAAACAACAGTGGAGAGACTTTATCGCTGTCAGCCAATGGCGTTTCGATTTCGGATCTTGGTTACAATTCGGGCTGGGGAGCGAACGGGGACGGCGACTCGCTCCAGCTTATAAATAGTCGGTGGCTGGCGTCCTCGCCCACGCCCGGCGAGATGAATAAGATTCCGGAAAAAATATCCCCAAAACCGGTTGGGTCGTCGGTGGGCGCCGCTTCTTCGACGGAAGGGAATCCCAAGATAAACAAGGCGAATCAAATTCCCGATCAAGCGACGTCTTCCGTTCCCGAATCGAAAACCGTTATTTCGCCAAAAACGAATCCGAGTTGTTCTTTTGAGACGAATCAATCACCTTCCCGCGCGAGTGTGATCATTAATGAAGTGGCTTGGATGGGGGATACAAAGAGTGCCAATAATGAGTGGCTGGAACTCAGAAATATTTCCAATGGGGTTATCGATTTAGCCGGCTGGCGCATTTTAGACAGCGGCGGGAAGATAAGTATTCCGCTTGAAGGGAAAATTCCGGCTAGCGGATATTTTCTGCTTGAACGGACTGATGACAATTCTGTCCCGGCGGTCAAAGCCGATCTTATTTATACCGGCTCGCTGGCCAATAACGGCGGGAATCTTCGGGTTTTTAATAATAATTGCGGATTGGCCGATGAGGTTTTGGATGCCTCCGGCTGGTTGGCGGGCGACAATTCGGCTAAGCGCACGATGGAGAGAGATGATGCCGGTTTTGGTTGGCATACGTCGACGGCAGTGGGCGGAACGCCCAGAATTTCTAACGACCGAGCTTTCATCGCGCCGGTAACAACGGGTGGTGGCGGAGGTGGAGCGGCGGCGATCCATAACCAAAATTCGAATGATGGATTATCCGCGGCTAACGAATCCACCGCGACAACCACCGTTACTTACCCGAAGATTTTAATTACCGAAATTCAATTAGCTTCGGCTTCGAGCACGAAAGACGAATTCGCCGAAATTTACAATCCGAACGGCGAGACGGTTGATTTGACCGGCTGGTATATGGAAAAGAAGACCAAGTCAGCCGCCGATTTTTCCACTTTCGCCAAGGCGGATTTATTTGACGGCCGGTCGATCGCTCCTTATGGATTTTTAGTTATCGCCAATCCGGAAGGCGACGTCGTGCCGGATATTTCTTCGACCTACGGCCTGGCCGCGAATAATACGCTGGTTATCAAAAATCCCAACCGGGAAATTGTCGACAAAGTGGGCTGGGGCGAGGCGGGAGATTATGAATCGGGTCCGGCGGCTAATCCTCCGAATGACCAAAGTGTCGGACGAAAAATTACTGCCGGCCTATTTATGGACACCGACGACAACCGGGCGGATTTTGAAATTTCTTCTTGTCCCAGCCCTGGGAAAATAAACGAACTCTGCGATATCTCGGAATCGACTTCCACCGAAGCCGATTCGGCCACTTCCACTATTTCTGCGTCCTCAACCCTGGTTGCTTCGGCTGGCTATGACTCGTCGGCCAGAATCATCAGTTTAAGTTGGGATTGGGGCGACGCCTCAAGTTCTTTGGCAAATGATATTTCTTTCGCGGTCAAGCTGGCTTCGGAGGAGGCGTCTTCTTCGGAAAATATCGTCTGGGCCGATGAGGCGCTCGAAGCGACAACCACCCAAAAGAGCTTAGATTTGCCGATTATGGAAGTCGGAAGAAGCTATCACTTTTTAGTGGAAGCCTTGGACGCGAGTAGTTCGGAAATCGCCTCGGCTACCACAAGCGTTTTTGCATCCGGCTTTTTAGACAATCTTTATTTTTATGCCAATCCCAAAGAACCAAGCGTCGCTTTGGCGGACATTTATACTTCGAAGGAAATTGGAGCGCTTACTGATCTTTTGGTTTTCTATCTTAATCAGGAGCCGCCTGGGGTAAGCGAGATAATCAGCGAGGGCAATTTGAGTAACGTTTCTCAATTAGGAAGCTTATCAATTAAATATCAGCCTTGCGGTTCGCCTAATCCGATAAACGAAGCGTATTTTTCCACTGCGCCGATTATTATTTTCGGCCGAGGGGATTGCTACGCTGGGCCGACCAGTTCGGATTTATCGCCAGACCAATTAGAGGATCCCAATCATTTGAAATTATTTACCGCTGATTCGCCGGCCGATCTAAATTTAAGCACTAGCTCTTATCTTACGTCTTCTTATTATGGAATCACTCCAGGCGGGCCATGGGGAACGCGGACATTTCACCTGCTGGCCGCCGATGATACTAAATATTATTTTCGAGACTATTCTCTTGGGGACATTAGCGGTTTTAACCAGCCGCCGACCGAGCCGGCTGGTTTTTCCACCGACTCTTATCAAGACGGCTTGAGTGCCTATCTCTTATTTGATTGGACCCGATCTACCGATTCGGATTCTCTTGACGGCTTAATCACTTACAAACTTAAACTGTCGTCGGCTGCGAGTTCGACCAGTTTATTGGACGGCGCTCCTTTGGGGATATTAAAGACTGGGGATGCCCTTAATCCGCAGAAGGACGTGGTAAGCGGAGAGTCGTACGAGGTTTTTCTAAACCACAACAACACCGACCCCATCAACAACTTCCCGAAATTCTATCCGGCTTCAAGCGGCGAGTATCTGGCTTCGCTTGTCGCTTGTGATGAATTCGATAATTGCTCCAAAGCGGCCACGACTACTTTTAAATCGGTCGTTTCCTCGATTATCGCCTCGGCCTCCGAGGGTTCGAATCCGGTTCCCCTGAGAGCTAATAATTATTGGGGAAGGATCGCCCAAAAATTCAGCGTTTCTCAAGATATACACCCGACTAATCTAACCATCGTGCTAAGCACTTGCGCTCCGATTAGCTGTTCGGGGATGAATCCGATCGGCGCCAAAATTTCCCTTAAGTCGTCTCTCGCGGGTGATTCGCTTTATGCCGAGACCATTCCGGCCGAGAGCGTTTTCAGGATGGAATTAAGCGACTCCGATCGGGCGGCGGGAAGGATTAGTCTTTCCTTGCCGGAAGATTTGATTTTGACCGCCGGCGATTATTATCTTCTCATCGAGCCTGACCCGCCGGCCGGTCAGGCCCTTTGGGAAATGCGGTCTTACGAGGACTCGGGCTATGATGCCGGATCGCTTTACGCTTTCGACGGAACGAATTGGCAGGCGTTGCCGGACAAGGATTTATATTTCGAGCTTAGGGGGATTTGATTATAGACAAGGAAGGCCGCTGCGGGAGCGCAGCGGCCGAGGTGCTATCGGGGGAACTTGAGTGGTTCGAAGTCCTTGCCGTCAAGAATCATGGAGTATTTCTCCATGTATGGCATCGCGGTATCGCCGCAACCGAAGACGGCGAGCACGCGGCCATCCGCGTTCCGCAGGCCTTTGAAGTTGGTTCCTTGCCGCTCTTTGAGGAATCGGAGCAGACCGGCGAAGGCGAGTCCTGAGCTCGGTCCGGCCATCACGCCGGCTCGGCAGAGCCTCAGACTCAAATCGTACGCTTCCCGGCTTGTGGCCTCTATGGTATTCAGGGTC
>DATKRQ010000003.1:0-7887 GCA_035532135.1 Candidatus Tyrphobacter sp. | reverse complement strand
TGCCATTGACTATATACCCGCAAGTACATTTTTACCCTTTGAGGGGGGGTATCTTGAATCCACTCCGGTGGGAAGCATCCATCCAACTGAAAGAATTGTTTTTGTCATGCCGACCGAAGAAAAAGAAGCTATCGTAAGTTACGCTGGAGGAAAAATTAATATCAATTTACAAGATAGAACTGCTAATTTGAGTCCCGGAAGTCAGTAGTACTGCTCCGTGTGCGCGTACGTATGGGTTAATCTTAGTAAAGGTGGTTCATAATAAAAGTTCCGCCTTTATTTTTTCACTCTCTCGTAAAACTGGCCGAGGCCCAAGATATCCGCTTCCCTAAACGGCTTTCCGATGAGCTGGAAACCGACCGGCAGGCCGGTTTTTTTGATCGGAATGGAGACGGCCGGCAGGCCGGCCAGGTTGGCCGGAATGGTGAAAATATCAGAGAGATACATCTGCATCGGGTCGGAAATTCTTTCGCCCAGTTTGAAAGCGACGGTCGGAGAAACGGGCGTTAAAATCACGTCGACTTCCTTGAAGGCCTCGGTGAAATCTTTCCTGATCAGCGTCCTCACCTTCTGGGCTTTGAGGTAATAAGCGTCGTAGTAGCCCGCCGACAGCACGAAAGTCCCCAGGATTATCCGTCTTTTCACTTCGTCGCCGAAGCCCTCCGTCCGATTTTTAAGATAAAGGTTGACCAAATCTTCGGCTTCTCCCCCGCTTCGCTTGCCGTAGCGCAAGCCGTCATACCGAGCCAGATTGGCGCTTACTTCGGCCGGCATCACGATGTAATAAACGGAGAGGGCGTATTTGGAGTGGGGCAAACTTATCTCTTTGAATTTTATTTTCAGGGACTTTAATCCGTTGATAGCCTCGCTCACGGCCGCCCCCGTTTCATCGCTCAAACCGCCTTCGAAATATTCCTTCGGCAAGCCGATGGTTAATTTCCTCACCGCTTCCAGTTTCGGCGAGATGAGATCCTCTCCGTAATCCGTCCCGACGCTCGTCGCGTCGCGCTCATCCCGCCCGGCAATGGATTTAAAAACAATGGCGGCATCCTCGACGGTTTTCGTAATCGGCCCGATTTGATCCAGAGAAGAAGCCATAGCAATTAAGCCGAAACGGGATACCGCGCCGTAGGTCGGTTTAAGTCCCACCGTCCCGGTGAATCCGGCCGGCTGGCGGATCGAGCCGCCCGTATCCGAACCCAAAGCGGCTATCGCCTCGTGAGCCGACACGGCCGCCGCCGAACCGCCGGAGGAGCCGCCCGGCACCCGCTCCGGATCGCGCGGATTCCTCGTGACTTTAAAAGCCGAGTTTTCCGTCGACGAACCCATGGCGAATTCATCCATATTCGTTTTGCCCAAGAAAACCGCTTTCGCGGCTCTCAGATTTTTAATCGCCGTCGCCTCATAAGGCGCGCGGTAATTCTCGAGCATCTTGGAGCCGACCGTGGCCGGTTCGTTTTTAATCAGGATGTTGTCCTTAATAGCCATCGGCAGGCCGGCCAGAAGGCCGATTTCGCCACCTTCAGCCAACGACACATCGACTTCCGAAGCCGCCTCAAAAGCCGTTTCCTTAGTCAGATTCAAATAAGCGCCGATCTCCTCGTCTTTCTCTTCGATTCGCTCGTAAAAGGATTTGGCCGCTTCAAAAGCCGAAAATTCCTTATTGATAAGCTTCTCGTGGAATTCTTTGATCGTTAAATCGCGCGGATCAATCATTTCTTTCGGATTTTTTCTTTTTAAACACAGCCGGAACCTTCAGGTATCCTCTCTCCGCTTCCTTAAACCGACCGACTAGTTTGGCCGCTTCAGACAAGACCTCGCCTTTTTCGTCTTTTCTTAAAACGTTAAAAAGTTCCGTCCCGCCGGTCATCGGCTCCACCTCCGAAGTATCCAGCTCTTCCAAGTTTTTAAAATAATCCAAGAGGCTCCGGAGATCATCCAGAAGTTTCTCCTCTTTCTTTTCAATCGAAAGCCTTGCCAATCCGGATAAATATTCCAGCTCCTTTTTGGTTAATTCGGCCATTGAGCTGAGTATAAAATAAACGCTCCTTAAGGGAAAGCGGCTCTCTTTTTTATTGAGAGCCGCTCATTTTCGCTGTTGGATCATCGACGTCGCGGGTTGCGTAACCGTTCCTCCTCCCGCCTTCTTGCTTCCACAACGCCTCTCAGTCTGCCGGTAAGGCTGAGGGGATTCGGTCTGCTATCGGTCTTGTCCTGGACCCTCGGCCCTCCTTTAATCGCTTCTTCGGCTCCATCCGCCAATTCAAAAATAATCCTCTTTGCCTTATTCACCTCCTCCTCTATGTCTTGCGGTGGCCGCAAGACGCCGGCGCAAAGCCGGAAGACAACAAAACCAATCGCTATCTTCCGGCATAATTCGACGGTCTCCGCCGGTGGACCGGTACTCCGGACATCGTTCAACCAAGCGCTGGCCGCCTCGAGATAAGAACGGAGGATGTCCGACGTACCGGTTTCCTCCGCGATTTCTTCGAGAGGACGGAACCCGAAACTCGGTGCCGCCTTCCCCAGTTCAACTGCGAGTTCCACCGGCCTCTCTTGGTCAGCCATTTCGGTTTCCTCCTTCGGAAGACTTCGTAATACCATCCGGAGGCCTTCGACGACCGTCTCTCTTTCCTTCTCGCTACTTACAAGCTCAAACAAGTTCTTCAATAGCTCGAACTTCGCGCCGCTATCGCTGTTGGTTCCAAGTTCGGCGACATATTTAACGAACGCCCTTTCAAGTCGACTACCGAAGCCGAGACGTCTTGTGATCTCGGACGATATAATGGCCACTATATCAACCTCCATGGGAACTTGATATAAAGGCGAAGGAATCAAGAATTTCCGCCAAAACGCCATTTCCTTTGGCCAAATTTCAAGGTGCGCTTATCCTTCCCCTTACTAATATCAATTATAAAACATTTCCAAATAAAAGGCCCCGTCTGTTACGACGGGGCCGAGCCTGTCTTTGGAGGGATAACGGCGATTGTCACGCGCCGAACTCCCCAGTCGAGGGCCATCTGGAGTTTGGGGAACCAGATATCAACGTGGTCCCCCTGGATCAACCTACCGGTGTCTTCGGCCCTGAAAACAGTCGAAGACACCTTGGCTGCCATCGGCGGCTCGCTTCCACTTAAATCAACTCTAATCCAAGACCCGAGCGGGATAACTTTGGGGTCTACCGCCACCACGCCCCAGCGCACATGGCTGCCGGTGAAAGTAGTTTCGCCCGAGCCATCACCCTTGGCATATCCGGTAGCTACGACCTCAAGGGTCCTAGCCGCTGGATATACCGGCGCCGCCTGCAATATCTCTAATCTAGCTTTGACGTGTTCGTTGAACGCCGTCTTCTCCTGAAGTACTGGTTGGGATCTGGCTCCGGTTTCCGCCATCGACTTAATCCCGCTCACGGGGTTCGGGGCCAACGAAAACGCCATCGCCACGACTACAACCAAAAGCTTTACTCGATTCAGCAACTATATCCCTCCTGAACGCATATTCTGAAGAACTGGAGCCTAAAACACCATTCTTATATCACATAAAAGTCGGTCTGTCAATGCCATAAACCGGACTTAGCCAATCAAAGAAAGAAATTCCTTCTCACTCAGGATTTTCACGCCTAACTTCTTAGCCTTTTCAAACTTCGAACCGGGTTCGGTACCGGCCACGACATAGGTGGTCTTCCGGCTAACCGATTCCGAAACCTCTCCGCCCAGAGATCTTATCCTGTCTTTGGCTTCCTCCCGCGCCATTGATTCCAAACTGCCGGTTAAAACGAATGTCTGGCCCCTGAGTTTGGCGCTTCGCTCGCTCCGGCGCGCGGGCTCAAGCGTTACTCCGGCCTCTTCCAATCGTTCCAAGAGTTTTAAATTGCGTTCGTCGCGAAACCAATCATAAATACTTTGAGCCACCTTGGGACCGATGTCCGGAATCTCTTGGAGTTTTTCCATCGTTATTTTCTGAAAAGCCTTTTGAAGTTCAAGAGGCTTAGAGACCTGGCCGTGAAAATCGGAGATCTCCTGAGCCAAGAGATTGGCCGTTTCCTCGCCCACGTGAAGGATGCCTAAACTGTAAATAAACTTAGCTAACGATATTTCCTTTTTGGAGACGGTTTCGGAAACGATATTTTCGGCCGATTTCTCGCCGAACTTCGGCAGGGCGGCGATGTCTCCGGATCTAAGGGTAAAAATGTCGGCCGCGTCGGAAATCAGACCTTCGTCCAGAAAAGTTTCCAATATCTTCGGGCCGAGCCCGCGGATGTCAAAAGCGGCCCTGGAGACAAAGTGATGGAGAGCTTCTCGGCTCCGGGCACCGCATTTGGAATTGGAACATCTGTAAATCGCTCCTTCCCTCGCCACCTTAGACCCGTCAATCGGACAATGGGTCGGGATTCTGAATTCCTTTTCCTTGCCCGTCCGGAGCTTCGGCAAAACACTCGTTACCTGGGGAATTACATCCCCGGCCCGGCTCACAATAACCGTGTCTCCGATTTTAAGTCCCAGGCGCTTGATTTGATCGAAATTATGGAGCGTCGCGTGAGTCACGGTGATGCCCCCGACTCCCACCGGCTCCAAAACCGCAACCGGCGTCAAAGCCCCCGTCCGGCCCACCTGAATCTTGATTTCCTTCAGGATGGTCGTGGCTTCCTTGGGTGAAAATTTGTAAGCGATGGCCGCCCGCGGCGCTTTGCCGATCACACCCGCTTTTTCATAAACGGCGTTCGAGTTCAAGATAATAACGACCCCATCTATTTCGTAAGGCAATTTTTCCCGGTTCTCGGACCAATGGTTCCGAAAAGCGAAAACCTCCTTGAGGGAAAAAGCCTTTTTCGTGTCCGGATTGGTCTTGAAACCCAAATCGCGAAGAATTTCATGCTCTTTGGAATGTTCTTTTTGACCCAGATCCGTAACGATATCGTAAATAAAAGAATCAAGTTTGCGGGCGGCGGTTATTTTGGGATCAAGCTGGCGCACCGAACCGGCCGCGATGTTTCGGGGATTGGCGTAAAGCTTTTCCCCTTTTTTTTCCTGCTCGCGGTTGATTCGCCCGAATTCCTTTTTAGTCAGAAACACTTCGCCTCGAACGATCAGGCGCTCGGGGATTTTCAATCCTTTTTTAGGCTCAAGGCGAAGCGGGATGGCTTCGACCGTTTTCAGATTTTGGGTCACGTCTTCGCCGATCCGACCGTCGCCCCGAGTCGATCCCTGGACAAACGCGCCGTTTTCATAAATCAGCTCAATAGCTAAGCCGTCGATTTTAAGCTCAAGATAAAATTCCGGCTCGACCCGCCGGCCGAGGTAATTATTCAACCGTTCGAACCAGGCGACAATGTCTTCTTCGCCGAAGGCGTCGTTGAAAGAAGTCATCGGCTCCGCGTGACGAATCTTCTTGAACTCCTTGAGCGGTTTTCCCCCGACTCTCTGGCTCGGCGAATCGGGCGTTATTAAATCCGGATACTCCTGCTCCAAATCAAAAATATCTTTCTTCAGAGAATCCAGCGCCTCATCGGAAATAAGGGACTTATTCAGAACATGATAAGCATAACGGTAACGGTTCACTTCCGCCTTTAGTTTAGCAAGCCGCTTTTTGGCCTCCTCTTTAGTCATAAATTCTTTATTATTTTAGCCTGAATTTAAGGCTTAATCCAGACAAAAATCGTGACATTCTCTTTTAAATCCTGGAGGTCCTTGTCTAAAATATTCAAAGGATAAAGCTCGGCGCAAACCAACGGGGCCAGAACGGCGGTTGTCCTCGGTAATTTCCCCGAAGCCAGGAATTTGGCCGCCAACGCCTGATCGATCATTTTTCCCCGTCCGGAAACCAGCTTTTGGGCCGGATATCTTTTTTGAAGCTTCTTTCGGCACTGAGCTAAAGCCTGAGGATGAGACATAATTTCCTTTAGCTCGTCTATTTTCACGCCCGGCTGAGCCAAAAGAAAGTGCCTGATGGGAATCGAAAACGAAGACACGAACCGGCAATTGTTTTCCGCCAAAGCCCTAATTGATTCATCCACCACCCCGCCGGCCGAATTAAAGATGGCCATTTGGCCGATGGCTATCGTTTCCTCGGCCAAGGCGCGGAAAACGCCGCGGGCGGTATAAAGATACTCGAACCGATAATTTTTAAGGCCTTTTCGCGCGCATTCCGCCCGGCCGGCCTCTTCGTTAAAGCTTCCCTCGCCGCCCTGAAGGCCGATGACAACCCCTCGCACTTTCGCCATGCGGATTATTATGAATCAACCGGTCCTTAAATCAAGTTCGCGTTAAAGCCGCGTAATCGTAACCTGAAGCGATCTCGAAGTCCGACCGTCGGGGCTGAAACCCGTGGAAGTCCAGGTGGAATTATAGCTTGTGATATTGGGGCTAAGATTTGTCCCCTGCGGCTGGCATTGAAGTTCATAATAGGAACCATCCGAGAGTCTTTGTTGATTTTTCGAAGCGGAATAAGTATAAGGCGGCGGCTGGCAGACCTTCCAATTTCCGCCCCCCGCCGAAACGCCCAGATTGGCGCAACCGCTTGAGCTTATATTCGGACAAGTGCCGGCCGTACAGAAATAATTATCCAGGACGCACTCGATGCCGGTGTCGGCCGCGAAAATCGCCTTAGTCGAAAGCCGCGCGTCCGTCACCTGACGCAGATTAAACGACATAACGAGCCCGGCCGTGGCCGCCACCATTAAAATGACGCTCGACAAGACAAGTACCGTAAGAAGCATTATTTGACCTTTATTGTTTTGCTTAATCATTTTACGGTTTGGGACAGGAAAACTGTGACGTAACTTGGACTGAAACGGGGTTTTGTTCGTAATAGTAAAGTCTCTCGCTCACCGTGGTCTGAAGATTAAAAGCGCCCGTGAAACCAGACGTCGGCGTAACCGGCTGGGCCTGAATGGCAATCACGATTCTCGGCGGCGCGTTGCCACCGGTTCCGCAGCTGTAAAATCTCAGATAATCAACATTAACGCTTTGAGCCGTAATGGGCCCCGTGGGAGCCTGCTGATTGCCGTTTCCGGAAAACTTGGCATCTCTCGTTATTTGGCCCGCCTTTAGATAATAGGTAACTTCATAAGCGAGATTGCTCGGTCCGCTACCCGATTGGTAGGAAAAAGTGATGGCGTCGCTACCCGCCGGCGAATCATCGTGACAACTATTGCCGCCGGAGCAAATCTCAAAGCCGTTGCCCGTCCTCATCTCGCGGGCCATTTCCTCCATCGCCAAAGCGGTATTGCTTACGGCCGCCGCTTGATTGGCCACGCCCCGCTCGGACTGAACCGTTCTCAAGAAAATGCCGATGGAAATGCTTATCACGATCACGAATAAGCTCATCGCCACGATCATTTCGATAAGCGTGAAACCGTTATTCTTATTCGATTTTTGAAATTCGTTGATTGTCATCTTTGACTATTTCCGCCAATTGAAGAAATCGGTACTCACGCTTATCTCGCTCGGCGTCCCCGACTTGGAAACCCAACTAACCGTCGAAGTTGCGTCAATCTCGTTATTATTGCTACCGCTCGGGACGACTATCGTAATCACCCGTTTGAAAGTGGTCGGTGTAACGCTATCGATAACCGGAAAAGACGAAGGATAACCGTAAAGTCCGGCCGTAGAATCAAAGTAGAGCTGCTGGCAATCCGTTAAATCGGCCGCAGTGCAAGGAGGAACCAACTGAGACCTATCCTTGCCAAGCGTGGTGCTCTCATAATCCACCTCGTAACTGCCTCCGCTGAAGCCGGAATTCCAAGGCTGGCCGTTGGAATCCAAAATATTTTTGGTTATTTCCAATCCTTCCGAAGCCAAATAAGCGGCTTTGGTCTGATCGGCCACCACCCGGCTTTCGGCGACCGCCCGCGAAACCAAACCGACGATGCCGATTACCGTCACGGAA
>DATKRQ010000002.1:0-6225 GCA_035532135.1 Candidatus Tyrphobacter sp. | reverse complement strand
GTTGGAGGCGCCGACCAGACGCATGATTTCAATTTCCTCTTTATTGGAATAAATGGCCAAAATAATCGTGTTGAAGGCCACCAAGACGGCGATAAAGGCCAGAATAATCGTTAGAATAATCCCCGCTTCCCGGCTGATGTTGATAATTTTGGCCAAGCGGTCGATAACCGACTGATTTTGATTATAACTCACGTTTTCCACCAGGCCTTTCACCGAATCGGTGTTTAAATATCCGGCGATCGTGGAATAATCACTTGGGTTCTGGGCCTTAATGTTTAATGAAGCCGAAAGCGGATTGGTTCCGAGCTGAGTGATGGCCTGACTGATCGTCGGATCGTTTTTATGGTTAGCTTCGAAAATCTGGAGAGCCTGATCCTTCGAAACATAATCGACGGCTTTCACCTGAGACATCTCTTCCAGAGACTTTTGGATGTTTAAAATCTGATCCTCGGGAGTGTCGGGCTTGAAATAGACGCTGATATCAATCTTGTTCTGAATGGAGTTAAGGGCTGAGGAGAATATTTTATTTCCAATTATCAGGCTTTCGAAAGCGAAAAGGGTGAGGACGATGACAACCAGGGTAGCCGCCGAAAGAATCCTTTGGCGCCATAAATGCTCTAAGCCGTGTCTTATTATCCGATAAATGGTGGTAATCATTTTTTAAATTATGGAATATTTTCCTTCTTCTTCATCCCGAATCAAACGGCCGTTTTCCAAGCTGATCACCCGCCGGCCGAGCTGGTTTACGATATCCTTGTTGTGGGTGGCCAAAATAATAGTCGTTCCCAATTCGTTGATTTTAAGCAAAAAGTTGATGATTTCCGAAGTATTGAAGGGATCAAGGTTTCCAGTCGGCTCATCGGCCAAAATGACTTCCGGCCGGTTGACCATCGCCCGGGCGATGGCTACCCTTTGTTTTTCCCCGCCGGAAAGCTCGCCGGGGAAATTATTGGCCTTGTCGCTTAAGCCAACCAAATCAAGCGATTCTAAAACCAAGTCTTTGATGTTTCTTTCCGATTGGCCGGCCACTTCCAGGGCGAAGGCCACGTTCTCATAAGCGTTTTTTGTCGGCAGGAGACGAAAATCTTGGAAGATGGTGCCCAGGTGGCGGCGCAACTGAGGCAAATCGGCCGATTTTAATTTACCGATATCATAGCGCCCGAAGACCACGCGACCGTTGGTCGGTTTTTCCTCGCCGATCAAAAGTTTGACGATAGTCGATTTGCCGGCGCCCGAGCGGCCGACAATCGAAACAAATTCCTTGGGCGAAATCTTAAAATTGACGTCGGTCAAGGCCGTGTGGCCGTTGTAACGTTTGGAAACGTTCTGAAAAGAAATCATCTGGTTAAAAACCTGTCTTTAATTGTAACTCGGCTTCGATGAATTCATCAAGTTCACCCGCCAAGACCTTTTCGGGATTGCGATCTTCGACATTGGTTCGATGATCTTTAACCAGCTTATAGGGATTCAGGACATAGGATCTGATTTGATTTCCCCACTCCGGTTTGACCTTCGTCCTCAGCTCCGTCAATTCCTTGGCCTGGCTTTCTTCCATCAATTTAACCAATTTAGTCTTAAGGAGGGCCAGGGCCCGTTCCCTATTTTGAGCCTGGGATCGCTCGGTTTGGGAAGCGGCCGCGAGTCCGGTCGGGAGATGAGTCAATCTTACGGCCGTTTCCACCTTATTCACGTTTTGACCGCCGGGACCGGACGAACGGTAAAGATCCAATTTCAAGTCGTCTTCGGGAATCATTATTTTTTCGTGTTCCAGGTCCGGCAGTTCGGGCAAGACTTCGATTAAAGCAAAAGAGGTATGTCTCAGACGCTTGGCGTCATAGGGCGAGATTCTGACCAGCCGGTGAACGCCGGCTTCTCCCTTCAAGAATCCGTAAGCGCACTTACCTCCGATAAGAATGGTATTATCCTCGATTAACTTCATTTTCCAGCCGCGCCTTGCGGCGTATTTCTCGTACATCTTAAGAAGCATCCCGGCCCAATCTTCCGCGTCGGCGCCGCCCGCCCCGGGATAAACCGAAACAACGGCCGACTGAGCGTCGTGTTTGCCCGTGAACGAAACATATTGTTCCAAGTCCCGGAGCTTTTCGAGCGAATTCACGGCCTCAAACTTCTCAATAAGCTCCCTTAAATAACCCGCTTCTTTGTTCTTCTCCTCGGCCAGAAGGCGATTCGATTGCCAAAGCGACGGCTCGGCGATTTCCGCTTCGAGTTCGGCTAAACGCTTTTTCCTTGACGCGAGGTCAAAGACGCTCGCCTAAGCGGCGAGCGAGCTCTTCCAGGTTTTCTTGGTTTTTTTCCATTTTGAGCCGGAGGCGAGATTCGAACTCGCGACTTGCTGTTTACGAAACAGCTACTCTACCACTGAGTTACCCCGGCTGAAGAATTAAAAAATTTCGATTTCTATGTTACCATTAACGGCGATTTAACTCAATGTTAGAAGTCAGCGACCTATCCGTTTCCTTTAACGAATTAAAAGTGCTGGAACACGTTTCTTTCACCCTTGAATCAGGCGATATTTTAGCCATCATCGGGCCGAACGGCTCCGGTAAGACCGTCCTTTTAAGAGCCCTGCTTGAAACCGTTCCTTACGAAGGAGAAATTAAATGGGCCAAGGACGTGAAAATCGGCTACGTCCCCCAAAAACTTTATATCGATCCCTCTTTGCCCATCACCCTCAAGGAATTCCTGGAAAGCAAGCTTAAATTAATCGGCAAACCCAAAGAAGATTTAGGCGGACTCCTTAAGCTGGTTAATCTGCCTCCGGCCGTTCTCACGAGATCTTTGGGTCAGCTTTCCGGCGGCCACTTTCAAAGAGCCTTAATCGCCTTCGCCTTGATTGGTTCGCCCCAGGTCATCCTTTTCGACGAACCGACGGCCGGAGTCGATTCTTCGGGAGAAGAGCAAATCTACAACACGCTTCACCGCTTAAGAGACGAGCGCGGAATAACGATGATCATCGTTTCCCACGATTTAAGCCTGGTTTTTAATTACACCAACAAAGTCCTTTGCCTCAACAAGCAGCAAATTTGTTTCGGTTCGCCCGAAGAAGCTTTGACGCCCGAGAAGCTTCGCGAGCTTTACGGCGCGCCCGTCAAGCATTATCACCACCTCCATGGTTAGCTTTATAAGCAGTAATTATTTTTATTTTCTTTTGGCCATCATGGTCGGAGCCGTTTCCGGCCTGGTCGGCTCTTTTGCCGTAATGAAGCGACTGGCTTTGGCTTCCGACCCCATTTCCCACATCGCCTTGCCCGGTTTGGGCGTCGCTTTCCTTTTCAGTTTTAATCCGATTATCGGCGCGGCGGCCGCCCTTTTAATCGGTGCCGTCCTTATTTGGGGTCTGGAGCGCCGGATGGGAGCGACAACCGAAAGCGTCATCGGCGTCGTTTTTTCCCTGGCCCTCGCCGTGGGCACGCTGATCACGCCGAGCGAAGACATCATCAACGCTCTTTTCGGCAGTTACGGGCAGATATCTTTAAACGAATTCCTGTTGGGCGCCTTAGTCTCTCTCGGCATCTTCGTCTTCCTGCTCAGTAAACGCCGCCAAATGATGCTCGCCATCCTTTCGCCCGAGCTGGCCAGCACAGCCGGCGTAAACGCCGATCGATACAATCTCTATTTCCTTTTGGCCATGGTTTTAACCATCGTTCTGGGGCTGAAATACCTGGGAGCGCTCCTGATGGGTTCCTTGATAATCATTCCGGCCGTAGTGTCGAGAAACATCACCCGCAGTTTCAGCAGTATGATTCTCGCGGGAATCATTATGTCTGTTTTGAGCGTCATCGCCGGCATCCTAATCGCTCAGAGCCGGGGATTCGCCATTGGTCCCACGATTATCAGCGTGGCCGGTTTCCTTTTTGTCGTTTCGCTTTTATTTTCTTCGAAAAGAAAGTAATAAAGCTGATGAAAGAAAGCGATTCTTCAAATTTAACCGCGTTGCGATCCGCGAAGCGCGGTTAATTTTTTCTGAAAACCTTTCTGTTTTCCAAATGAGCGGGATACCGGAATCGAACCGGCGCCTTCACCTTGGGAAGGTGACGTACTGCCACTATACTAATCCCGCTTACTGACTCGTCGAGGTTTGATTGGTTTGAGGGACGACGATAATCATTTTTTCGCCCGGCAAAAGATAATTGAATTTGGCTCGCAGTTCTTTTTCTAAATTATGCGGATCGGAATAATACTTGATTTCGTCGCTCAGACTCTGATTATCGGAGGTCAAGTGATTAAATTCGGTTTGGGCGCTCAGGTATTCGCTCGCCAGTTCTTCCCGCGACCGCTCTAATTTGTAAGCCTGCCAGCCGATAACCGCAAGCATCACCCCGAACACAAAAATAATGGCGATTTTTTTCACTGGTTGATTTTTAAAGCCGGACTTAAGGAAATTGTAGGCCCGGACATTATTTTTTCAAAATTTCCTTGAAGACCGAGGCGGAAATAGTGACTCGGCCGGAAGCCTTAAGCCTCTTTTTGCCCGCCTTCTGTTTCTGCCAAAGCTTCATCTTTCTCGAACGATCGCCGCCGTAAAGATAGCCGGTCACGTCTTTCCTCAGGGCGGGAATCGTTTCCCGAGCGATTATTTGACCGTTGCTCACGGCCTGGATCGCTTGAACGAATTGCTTGGCCGGCAGAAGGTCTTTGAGCCTCTTCGCCGTTTTTCGGCCGATGCTTTCCGCCTCTTCTTTGGGCACGATTCTCGTAAGCCCAGGGACCAAATCGCCGGCTACCAAAATTTCAAGTTTTCGGGCCTCCATCGGCGCGTAACCGGTAAGCTCATAAGTAAAAGAAGCATAGCCCTGGGAAACCGATTTCAATTCATCGTCAAAATCCAAAATCAAATCGCCCAGGGGCAAGTCGGCTTTAATCGTCGTGACTGAGGCGGCGACGTCGGTTTGAATGTTATCCAAACGGAATTTATTCTTGAGTCCCAAAACTCCGCCTAAGTAGGCCTGGGGGGTGAGGATTGTTAAAGCGACCATCGGTTCCAGAACGCTCAAGGTGTCATCCGGAAAATCGCTGGCCGAATCGATGATTTTCTCTCCTTCCTTGAGTTTTATTTTGTAAGCCACCGAGGGGAAGGTGCTTACGACCTCCAGGCCGAATTCTTTCTTGAGCCGCTCGATAAAAATTTCAAAGTGGAGCTTTCCCAGAAAGCCGCCCCTGAATCCCCGTCCCAGCGCCTCGTTCAAATCAGGACCGAAACTTAGCGCCGAATCAGCCAGTCTGAGCTTAGCGACGGCCGCCTTTAGGTTGTCGTAATCGTCCTGATTTTCGGGATAGACGGAAACGAAAACCACCGGCTGAGGCAGACGGAAGCCGGGCAGGGAAACCCGGCCAATCGTATCCCCCACCCTGATCCACTCCGGATTTTTAAGTCCGGTGGCCAAATAACCGATGAGCGGGGCCTCGAGTTTCGGCGCGGGGTTGAATTCAGGCGAGAAAATTCCCACATCCTTCAGCTTGAATTCCCGGCCATTGCTCATAGTCTTCGCGGATTGGCCTTTTTCGAATTTACCTCCGAAAACGCGCACGAAGGCGATGATTCCCTTATGTTCGTCATAGAGGGAATCGAAAATCAAAGCCGCCTCTTCGGTTTCAATCTTCGGAGGGGGAATCTTTTGAATAACGGCCTCAAGCAGAAGAGAAACGCCCTCTCCGGTTTTTCCCGAAACTTTATAGACGCCGGCCCGGTCAATGTCCAAGAGCTCGGCTAATTCATCAATGGTTTTCTTCACCTCTTCTTCCGAGGCCGCGTCGATTTTATTCACCGCTCCGATTAAAACCAGATCGGCCTCCTTGGCCTTTAAAAAATTGGCCAAGGTCTGAGCCTGGATTCCCTGGGTGGCGTCGACCAGAAGAATCGCCCCTTCGACGGCCGCGAGCGCCCGCGAAACCTCATAAGCGAAATCCTGATGGCCGGGGGTATCGATGAGGTTTAAAATATATTCTCCGCCTCGGGGAGGAAAATAAGTCATCTTGACCGGCGCCATTTTAATGGTAATTCCCCTCTCCCGCTCCAGGTCCATCCGGTCGAGATATTGGGCCTTCATCTTCTGGGGCAGAACGGTTCTGGTGATTTCCAGGAACCGGTCGGCCAAAGTCGATTTCCCGTGATCGATGTGGGCGATAATGACGAAATTTCGGACGCGATTGGGATCAATCATTTTTTTCCAGAGTCAAAGTGAGGGTTATTCTACCAGGCAAATC
>DATKRQ010000001.1:0-15301 GCA_035532135.1 Candidatus Tyrphobacter sp. | reverse complement strand
TTTCAGGCTTTAAATCAGGAACAATTAACCCTCAAGGCCGAGGCTGATCAGGTAAACGTCGGAGTGGCCTCGCTAAACAACCTCTCGGACAAAATAAACGCCTTAGCCGACGCCCTAAACCGACTGGCGGCCGAATTAAATCTTAAAGTCGGCACTTATAACAATGTCGGCTCGGCGGCCGGCCGGAGTTTCATTGAGGGCGATTACGAACAGAATGGTTCAAATCAGGCGATAGATATTTACGAATTCGGCAGCGAGGCTCAGCTTGTTCGGGTTCTGACGCACGAGTTCGGCCACGCCTTAGGCTTAAATCACGTATCCGATCCCAAGGCCGTGATGTACAAATACAATGAAGGAACGAACGATAAGTTGACCGCGGCCGATTTGGGCGAATTGCGTCGAGTCTGTGGTATAATTCAGTGAACCAAAACAAGCATCGGGGGCGTATTAATTCCAAAGGTCGAAAAACAAAAAAAACAAATGAAGAAATACCTTATTCCCGTCTTGATGGCCGCGGCTTTGGCCGGCGGTTCGACGGCGCTTGCCGCCGATTCGGCAAGCGCGACCTCAACCGGTTCCTCAACGGTCAAGCCGTTCCAACCGGCTATGATTTTAGAGGTAAATAAAAACGGAGGGGTGACGCTACGCGGAACGATTGAGGCGATAAGCGCCGGCTCGCTCGTCGTGAAAGGCTGGGGCGGCGATTGGACAATAGACGTCCCGTCCGCGAGCGTGAGCCAGATTTCCAGCTTCAAAACCGGCGACTTCGTAGGAGTCAACGGAACGGTTTCTCAAAGCCAGCCTTGGACAATCGAGGCGAAGCTCGTGAGAGACTGGACGGGCCAGAAATCGGCGAACCAAGCTGGGCAACAGACCAAAAAACAGATAAATCAGCTTGAAAAATCGGCCCGGCCGAGAACTTACGAAGGCACGGCGAGCAACCTGAGCGGCGATTCCTTCAGTTTTTCCGTCAAAGGAAACACTTATGCCGTTTCCGTGGCGACCAATGCCAAGGTGGTAGACAAAAAATGGGCGACGATTAATTTAAGCGACGTCCAGAGCGGTGACACCGTTCGCGTTTGGGGCACCCTTAGCGGAACGAACTTGACCGCCGAAGTCGTGAGGGACGTTTCCCTTCCGGCCGTGAAAACCGGCCAATAAGGCCTAGGGTTTTCCGAGAAATCTCCGCTTCCAAGCGGAGATTTTCGGTTTCAGCTTTTGATCCGCGAGAAAAGATAACCGCCAACCCCAAGGAGAATCAGGGTTAAAACGCTCAAGACGGTAAGATCAAGGGCGAGACCGAAGTGACTTACGCCGCCCAAGGAAGCCCTCAGGCCGTCGACCCCGTAAGACAAGGGGTCGAGGGTTGCGGCAAGGAGGACTCCTTTGGGCAATCCCTGGAGCGGAAAAAGGGCGCCCGAAAGAAAGAAAAGGGGCATCACGAGAAAATTCATGATGAGCTGGAAACCCTGCATGTCGTCAAGCATCGAGGCGATAGCCGTGCCCAAGGCGGTGAAAAACAGGCCGATTAAAATCATAAAGACCAAGGCAAGCGGAACCATTAAAAGATTGGGCCTGAAGCCGATAAGAATAGCGATTAAGAAAACGATTATTCCCTGGATTATTGAAGAAGTGGCTCCACCCAGCGTCCGGCCGATCATAATATTCAGCCTGGAGATAGGCGCGACGAGCATCTCTTTCAAGAAACCGAATTGCTTGTCCCAAATAATCTCAATCCCGGCGAAAAGAGCGGTAAAAAGAATGCTCATGGCGATTATTCCGGGTGAAAGGAATTCAAGATAATTGCCGCCGCCGGCTTTTTGGAAAATCGGTCCAAATCCGAAACCCAAGGCTAGTAGGAAAAGGATGGGCTGGCCGATCGAGCCCACGATTCTCGACTTCGACCGCAGATATCTTTTAAGCTGTCTTAACCAAAGGATATAAATCGCTGACATTAATTTGTTTTTAAAATTATTTCCGGCCCATCATCCTCAGACCCGTCTTCATCTTATCCGAGCCGTTTGATTCCTCTTCCCTTATATTCTTCCCCGTTAAAATCAAAAAAGCGTCTTCCAAAGAGCCGGCGCCGGTTTCTTTCTTGAGCGATTCGGGCGTGCCTTGAGCCACAATTTCGCCGTGATCGATGACCGCCACCTTTTGAGCGATGGCTTCGGCTTCTTCCATGTAGTGGGTAGTGAAAAAAATCGTTATTCCCTCGGATTTATTCAACTTAGTGATGTAATCCCAGATATGGTGCCGCGTTTGGGGATCGAGACCGATGGTCGGTTCGTCTAAAAAGAGAATTTTCGGATGATGAAGAAGGCCTCTCGCGATTTCCAGTCGCCGTTTCATTCCGCCTGAAAAATCTTCCACCAGGTCGTTCCGCCGATCCCAAAGCTCGACGAAGTTCAAAAGCTCGGCGATCCGGTCTTTAAGAGTTTTTTTAGGCAGGCCGTAAAGGACGCCGTGGAATTTCAGGTTTTCGTAGGCGGTCAGCTTGTCGTCCAGGCTGGGATCCTGGAAAACAATCCCAAAAAGGCGCCTGACTTCACCCGATTTAAGCCAAACGTCTTTTCCGTCGAGAAGAATTTGGCCGCTCGAAGGCTCGAGAAGAGTGGTAAGCATTTTAATGGTCGTCGACTTCCCCGCCCCGTTCGGACCCAAGAAAGCGAATATTTCTCCAGCCTGGACGACGAAAGAAACATTCTTGACGGCCCCAATCCGGCCGAAAGTCTTACTGACCCCCTCGACTTCGATGATTTCCGCCATTATTAAATCTTAACCAAATGCCAGATGCCGCCGATATCATTACCCAGGATATCGCCGGGATTCCGATCGGGAGCGTAATGATAAAGCGGCCGGCCGTTCCAGGTGAATTGAAGCGAACCGTCCGGTCTGGTTATGGTTCCCGCGCCGGCCGGAAGCGAACCTTGATCGACCGCCGAAGCCGGTCCGTAAGCCGGCCAGATTTCGAGGCACCTCCCCGAGCAATTGCTGACACCCAAGGAGTCCTGATCGAAAACATAAAGAGCCATACCTTTATCGTCCGTGAGATACCGGCCGAAGACCGGATCGGTTCGGTTACCGAAATAACTGGCCGCGGGCGAGGTGGAGGAAGCGTCTTGGGAGGTAGAGGTGGCGCCTTGATTATAAACCGCCGGCAAAGTCGCAGGCTCGGCCGTTATGATGTCCTTGGGCTCGAAATGCTTGAAGGCGAAAAAAGAAGCGGCGACCAGAACCAGAGCAATAAGAGTAATAAGCCAGTTATTGATTTTTCCTTTCATGTCTATTTATAGGATAATAATTTATTTCAATCGGTCAACTGATTACTTTGACCCTCTTCCCAAAATAAATTATTCTTGTCTTTATGATTGCGATGGTGGCTGTTTTGGCGGCTAAATATTTTTATCTCGTATCCCTCGCCATAACCGGCTATGCTTTTCTGAAATTAAATCGGGAAAAGAGATGGCGGTTCGTCTATTTCGCCGGCTTGGGTCTGCCCCTCGTTTTTATTCTTTCGAGGATCGCCAGCTATTTCTATTTCGATCCCCGGCCCTTCGTCCTTCACCACTTCACCCCCCTCATCGCCCATCTTCCCGACAACGGCTTTCCCTCCGACCACGCCCTCTTGGCCTTCGCCCTTATGGCCCTGGTCTATCTTTTTGATTCCAAGCTCGGAATAATCCTTGGTCTCTTGGGAATCGTCATAAGCTGGAGCCGAATTTATGTCGGCCTGCACTCCCCGCTCGACGTTTCGGCCGGTTTCGGACTGAGCGTCCTGGGTTTTCTCACCACTTATCTGATTTTTAAAAAGACACCCCTCGAAAAAACCCTGACCGGCTGGCGTTCCAAGTTTTCCTCAAAATGAAAACACCCCCGCCTTGAGCGAGGGTGTCAAGAAAACTATCTTTTCTTTTTCTTGGTCGTCTTCTTGGCGGCTTTTTTAGTTGTCTTCTTAGCCGCTGTTTTCTTCTTCGCTTTTTTCTTAGCCATTATCTTTAGTGAAATTGATCTCGACCTTTACCTTCCAAAAAATATTTTCATTAAAAATATTCTTCTTCATTTAATTTTAGGACGAAAAAAAACAAACGCAACTGTGGAAAACTAAAATTTGATGAAAATCCCAAAAATTTTTCCTAAAAATATTTTCTTAGAAAACTTTGGCGATGAATTTCGGAAAATCCGTTTTGCTTCAAGGCCGAAATATGGATTCGGGTGCCGTAGCCTTTATTAACATCAAATCCGTAAGAGGGATAGTGTTTGTGATAATTTATCATGCGGCGATCACGAATGACTTTGGCGATGATTGAAGCGAGCATAACGGATTTAATTTTATCATCCGCCTTGATTAGGGTTTCAGAACTCAAATTAGCCAGACCGTTTTTGAAAAGGAGATTATCTCTAAGGCGTAAACCGCCATCTAAAATGATCTTCGGTTTTTCGAAGAAGGTTTCTTGCCGGCTAAGCAATCTAATAAGAGCGCGGCTGGCGGCCAGATTCGCCGCCTGAGAAACGTTTAGCCGATCAATCACGGACGGGCTTACGCGGGCCGCCGACCACCTTATCCAAGGATTTTTCCCGACGGCTTCAAAAATTTCAATCCGCCGCTTGGGGCTAAGCTTCTTGGAATCCTTGAGTTTAAGCCTCCTAATTAAAAGACGGGCCTCGGGCGAAAAAGTGGCGGCAACGACGACAAGCGGCCCGGCCAAAGCGCCGCGGCCCACCTCGTCGATGCCAATCACGTAATCGAATTTCATCTGGATCTATTATAAATCAATTTGTTTTGACGCCCTCCCCTAGCCGAGCTTATATTTAGAGCGCTATGGTTATTATTAAGGACCGGATCTACGGCGCGGAGAAAATCTCGTCTCCGGCCGTAATCGCCCTTTTGAGGTCTCCCGCCGTGCAGCGACTCAAAAAAATATCCCAGTTCGGCGTTCCGGATGAATACTACCACTTAAAAAACATCAGCCGTTTCGAACACAGTGCTGGCGTGATGATTCTCCTCAAGCGATTGGGGGCGAGCGAAGAAGAGCAGGTCGCCGGATTGCTTCACGACATCTCTCATACCGCCTTTTCTCACGTCGTTGATTGGGTCTTCGGGAATGAGGTGGCGGAAAACAGCCAAGACAAAATCCATGCCGAATTTTTGCTCGGTTCGCCTGTCGCCGGCATCTTGAAAAAATTCGGGTTTAATCCGCGGCGCGTCGCCGAATTTAATTTCTTTCGTTTGCTTGATCGGGAAATTCCCGACCTCTGCGCCGATCGGATTGATTATGCCCTTCGGGAATTTCCCATTGGCATTGCTCAAAAATGCCTTAAGGGGATTACGCGATATCGTAATCGAATCGTTTTTAAAGACCGGGGGTTGGCTCAACTTTTCGCCTATCATTTTTTAAAAAGGCAAGTCGATCATTGGGGTGGTTTTGAGGCGGTGGCCCGATATAATATTCTCGCTCGGGCGCTAAAAATCGCTTTGGAAGAAAAAATAATCAATCCAGCCGACTTCATGAGGCACGATCAATACATCATCGACCGGCTCTTAAAATCTAAAGAAGCCGAAATTCTTCGGCTACTCCTGATTTTAAGAAATAAATCGCTTGCCGGCCTGCCCCGGGGTACCGAAAGACAAATGAAAAAATTCCGTTATGTCGATCCGGCCATCCTTGTCGGCCGAAAGATCGAGAAATTAAGCGACCTCGACTCGATTTTTAAGCGGAAAATCGGCCGGCTTGAAGCCAAAAACAACAAGGGCACTTTCCTGCCGAAATTTAATTAAGGCCGGATGTCCGACATAGCATTTTCGGGACATGTTTTCTATAATTCCCTCAATGAAGTTCGTCCATCTCCATACCCACTCCCATTATTCCCTCCTCGACGGCCTTTCGAAACCCGATGCCTTGGTTAAAAGAGCCAAAGAGCTGGGAATGGAAGCCTTGGCCTTGACTGATCACGGCAACCTTTACGGCTCGGTTGAATTTTATAAAAAAGCCAAGGCGGCCGGCTTGAAGCCGATTATTGGGGCAGAGGTTTACGTGGCTCGCTCTTCCAGGCTTTCCAAAATCCCCAAAGTCGACAACGTCCGCTATCATCTCACCCTCCTCGCCAAAAATAAAACCGGCTATCTCAATCTGGTCGCCCTGGTCACCAAGGCGCACCTTGAGGGTTTTTACTATAAGCCGCGGGTTGACCGAGAACTCTTGGAGCGGCATCACGAAGGCATAATCTGCCTTTCCGGCTGTTACAACGGGGAGCTCTCGCGAAATCTTCGCGAAAAGAATTTCAAAGAAGCGGAGGGGGTGGTTAAATACTACAAGGGTCTTTTTGGCGAAGATTATTATCTCGAAATTCAACCCCATTCCCCCGAATTGCACCAGTCTCTCGTTGAATTATCGAAAAAATTCGATTTGACGCTCGTAGCCACCCAGGATTCGCATTACATATATAAGGAAGACGCTCCGGTTCACGAGGTGCTTCTGGCTATTCAGACCAATAATCACCTGGGCGAGGAAAAAAGATTCAGCATGGCCGAATTTGACGGTTGGTTTACTTCGGCTGAAGAGATGGCCGAAAAGCTCAAAGCGGCTCCGGAGGCGATTGAAAATACGTTAAAGGTGGCCGAAAAGTGCAATTTCGAATTCGAGCTCGGTCAGACGCTCCTTCCTGAATTTGAAACGCCCAAGGGACAGACTTCAATGGCTTATCTGAGGGAACTCACGACTGAGCGTCTGCCCCAAAGATTCGCCGAGCCGACTCCCGAAGTCCACGAGCGACTGAATTACGAACTCGGCGTGATTGAAAAAACCGGTTTCGCCGATTATTTCCTGATTGTTCAGGACTACGTTGTCTGGGCTAAGGAGCACGGGATCGTGGTGGGTCCCGGCCGCGGCTCGGCCGCGGGAAGCCTTGTCTCCTATGTTTTGGGTATCACCGAAGTCGATCCCTTAAAATATGATCTGCTTTTCGAGCGATTCTTAAATCCAGAACGAATTTCGATGCCCGATATCGATATCGATTTCGCCGATTACAGGCGCGATGAAGTTCTAAGCTACGTTCGGGATAAATACGGCGAGGATCGGGTGGCTCAAATCATTACCTTCGGGACGATGGCCGCTCGGGCTTCGGTGCGCGACGCCGGCCGGGCCTTAGGCTTGCCGTACTCCTTCTGCGACGAATTAGCCAAGCTAATTCCTTTCGAGCCCAACACAGCGAAAGAAAACAAGCTGCCGATTTATCTCAAGGGAATTCCCGAATTGAAAGAGCGGTATGAAAAAGACGAGGACGCCAGAAGACTTTTGGATGTGGCCGTTAAGCTCGAAGGAACGATTCGCCACGCCTCGGTCCACGCCTGCGGCACAGTGATCTCGGCCGATGCCCTCACAAACCACCTACCCCTCCAGCGCTCGCCTCAGGACGACAACGTCATCATCACCCAGATCGAAATGCACGGTGTGGAAGACTTAGGATTGCTTAAGATGGATTTCTTGGGATTAAGCAACCTTACCATCATCGAGGAGACGCTCAAGTTGATTCGCGACCACAGCGGCGAGGAAATAAGAATTTCCCAGATTCCCCTGGACGACAAAGAGGTTTTCCGTTTCCTTCAGACGGGCGAAATGGCCGGCATTTTCCAATTCGAAAGCGCCGGCATGCGCCGATATATGAAAGAGTTGGCCCCGACCCAGATCGAAGACTTGGTCGCCTTGGGAGCGTTATACCGACCCGGGCCGATTGAACTTATCCCGTCTTTCATCAACCGGAAGCACGGCCGGGAAGAAGTGAGCTATCTCCATCCCAAACTGGAGCCGATTCTCAAGAATACTTACGGCGTCGGCGTCTACCAAGAACAGATGATGAGAATCGCTCGCGACCTGGCCGGATTCAGCCTGCCTGAAGCCGATACCTTGAGAAAAGCGATCGGCAAGAAAATAAAATCCCTGCTCGACGAGCAGCAAAAGAAAATCACTGACGGCTTGATTAAAAACGGGATCGACCCGAAGATAGCTCAAAAAATCTGGGACCTTTTCCCGCCCTTTGCCCGCTACGGTTTCAACAAGAGTCATGCCGTCTGCTACGCCTTAATTAGCTACCAAACGGCTTATTTAAAGACCCATTATCCGGTGGAATTCATGACCGCCCTCTTAAACCACGCGGGCGGCGATGTTGAGCGGGTGGCCTTCTTGGCCGCTGAAGCCGAGCGGATGAAGATAAAAATTCTGCCGCCTGATGTAAACGCGAGCCTCAGCCACTTCTTCCCCGAGGGGAAAGATATTCGCTACGGCCTCGCGACCATCAAGAACTTGGGTGAAAATATTGCCGAGGCGATCGTCGCCGAGCGTCTTCACGGTGGCCCCTACGAAAACCTGACGGACTTCGTGGGAAGAATTGATCATAAAGACCTGAATAAAAAATCACTCGAAGCCCTGACTAAAACCGGCGCTATCGACGTTTTAGGCGTCGAACGGAACCAATTACTCGCGAATCTCGATAAGCTCGTCAAAACAGCAAGCGCCCTTAAAAAAGGTGTGGCCGGCGGCCAGGGCAGTCTTTTCGGAAGTAGCGGGCTTGAAATTCATCTTGAAATTCAAAGCCCGCCGACTTCGAAAACCGAAGAGCTGGCTTGGGAAAAGGAACTCTTGGGAATTTATTTTACCGAGCATCCCCTCAAGGAATTCATCGCCAAAAATAAAAGCTTGAAATACTCTGCTATCAGGGATGTCCTTACAAGAAGAGACGGGGAGGCCGTAAGAACCTTCGGTTTTATCTCGAAAATTCAGCGCGTTTCGACCAAAAAAGGCGAACCGATGATTTTTGCCAAAATAGAGGATTTAAGCAATACTATAGAAGTCTTGGTTTTTAACGGCATTCTCGAGCGGAAGCCCGATATCTGGAAAGAGAACAACATCGTGGAAATCGGCGGCCGGATTTCCCGCAAGAATGGCGAACCGAAAATTATATGCAGCGACGTCCAGATCCTAAATCTTTAGATAAAAAAAGGCACTCTCTGGCCCATCTTTTGGCGGCGGCCGTTTTGAAGAAATTCCCCAAAGCCAAGCTTGGCGTCGGCCCGACCGTTGAATCGGGCTTTTATTATGATTTCCTTCTCCCCCGGCCGCTCGGCGAGGAAGAATTGAAAGAGCTCGAGGGAGAAATGCGAAAACTCATCGGCCAAAAACTGCCCTTCAAAGGCGAGGAAGTCACGCCGCTCAAAGCCAGAAAAATCTTCAAAGACCAGCCCCTCAAGCTCGAGCTCATCAAAGATTTCGTCAAGGAGAAAAAGAAACTTACCATTTACAGGACCGGCGAAGCCTTTTTGGATCTCTGCCGAGGCGGACACGTGAAAAACACTTCGGAAATAGATCCGGAGGCTTTTAAGCTTTCGAGCGTGGCCGGCGCTTACTGGCGGGGCGACGAAAAAAACAAGATGCTCACGCGAATCTACGGCCTGGCCTTCGAAACCAAAGAAAAACTCGAAGAGCATCTGAAACTCCTTGAGGAAGCCGAGCGTCGGGATCATAAAAAACTCGGGCCGGCACTCGATCTTTTTACCTTCTCAAGCCTAGTGGGCAGCGGCCTGCCGCTTTGGACACCTAAGGGAACGCTTTTGAGGGATATTCTTGATTCCTACGTCTGGGAACTGCGCAAGGCCTGCGGCTATGAACGGGTGGATATTCCCCACCTTACCAAAAAAGAGCTTTATGAAAAAAGCGGCCATTGGGAAAAATTCAAGGACGAGCTTTTTAAAATCAACACGAGGGAGGGGCATTTATTCGCCCTGAAGCCGATGAATTGCCCCCACCACACCCAGATCTATGCCCGGCGAAAATGGAGCTACCGCGAACTGCCTCAGCGCTACGCTTCGACAACCAAAGTCTATCGCGACGAGCAAAGCGGTGAACTGGCCGGCTTATCCCGGGTGCTTGCCATTACCCAGGACGACGCCCATGTTTTCTGCCGGAGGTCGCAGGTGAAGGAAGAGATTGAAAAAATCTGGGACATCATAAATAAATTCTACGGCACTTTCGGTTTTTCCCTAACCGTCCGTCTTTCGCTCCACGATCCCAAGAATATGAAAAACTATCTGGGGGAGGAGCGAGTTTGGAAGCAGGCCGAGAGTCAATTAAGGAGCGTGATTAAAGAGAAAGGGGCCAAGGCTATGGAAGCGAAAGGCGAAGCCGCTTTTTACGGGCCGAAAATCGACTTCATGGGCCGTGATTCCCTGGGCCGCGAGTGGCAGGTGGCCACCATTCAGCTTGATATGAACATGCCCGAGCGCTTCGACCTCGATTGCGTGAACGAAGCCGGAAAACCGGAGCGGATTGTAATGATTCACGCCGCCATCATGGGTTCGATTGAGCGATATCTGGCCGTTTTAATCGAACACTACGCCGGCGCCTTCCCTCTCTGGCTCGCGCCGGTTCAGGCAGCCGTCCTTCCTATAAGCGAGAAGCAGGCTGATTATGCACGACGGGTCCTCCGGGCGCTCGAAGAAAAGGGAATCAGGGCTAAAATCAGCGACGCCAATGAAACTCTGAACAAGAGAATTAGAGAAGCGGAGCTCCAGAAAATTCCTTACGTTATCGTCGTGGGCGACAGGGAGGCGGCCGCTAATTCGGTAAGCGTGAGGCATTATCATCGCGGCCAAGAGGGCGAAACCGGTTTGGATAAGCTTATTGAAAAACTTGAGGAAGAAGTCTCCACCAAAGCCTAAACTGATAGTCGTCCTGGGGCCGACCGCTTCAGGCAAATCGGCCTTGGCCGTGAAACTGGCCAAGAAGTTCAAAGGCGAAATAATCTCGGCTGATTCGAGACAGGTTTACAAAGAACTCGATATCGGTTCCGGCAAGGTAACCAAAAAAGAGATGGGCGGCATCCCCCACCACCTATTAGATGTTGCCTCGCCTAAAAGAACCTTCACCGCCGCCCAATATGGACGGCGGGCGGAGAAGGAAATTAGAAACATCTTGAGCCGCGGACGCTTGCCCATTATCTGCGGCGGCACCGGTTTTTATATCGACACGCTCCTCAACGACGCCGGCCTGCCGGAGGTGCCGCCCAATCCCCGCCTACGGAAAAGGCTCGAAAAACTGACGGCCGACGAGCTTTATCGAAAACTCATAACTCTTGACTCCCGGCGCGCTCGGACGATTGATCGAAAAAATAAGCGGCGGCTCATAAGGGCGCTTGAGATTATCGAGGCCACCGGCCAGGCGGTGCCGGCCGTCGGCGGGCAAAAAGGAAACTACGACGTTTTAAAAATCGGCATTAGGCTGCCCGAAGAGGAGCTTAAGGAAAAAATAAAAAAGCGGCTTAAGCGACGGCTTGATTTAGGTCTTGTTGCCGAAGTCAAAAGACTCCGAAACGAAGGGGTGAGCGATAAGCGGCTTGAGGACTTGGGACTCGAATATCGCTATGTGAGCCGCTATCTCCGCGGACTGATTTCTCATGAAGAAATGGTTTCAAGATTGGAGGCGGAAATCAGGCATTACGCCAAAAGGCAGATGACTTGGTTTAAAAAAGACAAGAAAATAAAATGGATATCGGACCACAAGAAAACCGAAGCGGAAATTTTCTTATTTATTAAAAATGAGAAAGGCGGAGGTGGTCCCTCCGCCGATCAACGAGCTTCACCTTAAGAGACCTGCCCATCCAAGAGCGGCGGTAGCACAGATCGCTCCGGTTACCATTAAGAGCACACTTTGGAAAAAGCCGGCGGGTAGAATGCCTCGTCCCCTAAGTAGGGTTAGCCAATCAGATTCGTCTGCCCTTGAGATAACCAGGCTTTTTCCGTTACCGTCAATCCGGCACCGACCGGCGGCAACTACGGGATGATGCTTGAGCGGCTTGGGCCACTCGATAAACATATATCGCCGACCGATCGATGCCCTATAGGCCCTTGACCAGCCCATTGAAGCGACAACAAACGAACACTCGTCTTGGCCGTCCTCATCGCCAATCGGGCAAATACCGACAGTCCCCCCAAGGCCAATACCAACTAAGACTCGTTTTCCTTTGAAAAGGTGCCTTGCAGCCCGGGGAATTTGGATCCCATCCAGACACTCCGAGTTGCCGAAATTGCCCACCACTGCCGATATCTCAGCCAAGACTTACAACCTCCTTATAGTCGGGCAAATTAATAATAAGGCTTAAAATAGGCCCGTCTATTTGACAGAGTTATATTTTAGTGATATAGATGGTTTATCTTGTCCCCGAAAGGAGGTGGGTGAACTTTGAAAAACGGCACGAAGCTCTTTTTAGGAGGAGTGTCGGTGTCGTGGATCGCCGCCGCGTGGAGATTACTTCTTAACGGTGATGCGATGATGGCGTGGACCATCATCATCGTTGGCACGGCGGTAGGATTATTGGGATGGTTGCTGGCCGATTTGGCCAGCAGTAAAAACGGCCTCAGCAATGAGGGCCTCTTCTTTTTCAAATATTTTTTAAAATCAATTCTTTTATTTTATCCGGCTCCCCGCAACCGCGGGTTTTGGCCATCACTTGACCCACGATAAATTGAAGCGAATTTTCTTTGCCTTTTTTATAGTCTTCAACCGCTTTGGGATTTTCCTCAATCGCCTCTTTGGCCAATTCCTCCAAAGCCTTCTCGTCCAGACCGCCGAGAGCTTGGGCCCTCATAATCGCGTGGGCGTCCAAGCCCGTTTTAAACATTTCCTCCAAAATATTTTTGGCCAGGCGGCTGCCGATTTCCTTTTTCTCGATTAGGGAAACAAGATCGGCGAATTGGGCCGGTTTTATTTTGAAATCCGGATCATTGATGGCTTGGCTCGCCTTGCCAAGTAGACCCTTGAGATCGGAGGTCAAATAATTGAACAAGGTTTCCGTTCTTTTTTCTTTAACCAGTTCTCTCAGTTCGGAGACGGCTTCCTCGAAATAATCGGCAAGTGGCAAGTCAAGAGCAAGAATTTCGGCTTGCGCCTCGGTCAGGCCATATTCCTCGCCCAATCGCTTCCTTTTCTCTTTGGGCAATTCCGGCAACATGGCCCTGATTTCTTCCAAATCGACGGCCCCGGCCGCGCTGAAATCAAGCGGCGGCAAATCCGGCTCGGGCAGATACCGGTAATCGTGGGCTTCCTCCTTGGTTCGCTGGCTCACCGTTTCGCCCCGCGTCTCGTCCCAGCCCCTTGTTTCCTGAATAACCTCACGGCCGGCTGACAACGACTTCTCCTGGCGCTCAATTTCATATTCAATGGCCGCTTCGACCGCCCGAAAGGAATTGATGTTTTTCACTTCCACCTTGGTACCGAAAATCCCTTCCGAGTCGCTCAGGCTTATATTAGCCTCGATCCTCATCTCGCCTTTTTCCATATCGGCCTCCGAAACGCCCAGGTAGCGCAAGATGAGTCTTAACTCCTCGGCGAAGAGGCGCGCTTCCTTGGCAGACTTAATCGCCGGCTCGGTCACGAGCTCCATCAGGGGCACGCCGGCTCGATTAAAATCAACCAAGGAATGGCCGGTGTCCGAGTGAATCAGGCGGCCGGCGTCTTCCTCCAAGTGAATCCGTCTTATGGCGATTCCATTAAGCTCGCCGCCCGAAATCAGCGGCTCGTCGTATTGGCTTAACTGATAGCCCTTGGGCAGGTCGGGATAAAAATAATTCTTCCGATCGAATTTGGCCTTTTTCGGGACTTGGCCGCCCAAAGCCAGACCTAATTTCAAAATCAGTTTAATCGCCTCTTCGTTTATAGTCGGCAGGGTACCCGGGTGACCCAGACAAATCGGACAAATATTCAAATTAGGGTGTCTCTCGTCGGGATCGTTGGAGCAAGCACAGAACATCTTGGTCCGCGTTTTAAGTTCGGCGTGGATTTCAAGACCAATGGTTGGAAGCTGGGCCATTAACGCTCAAGAGATTAAATTTGCTTTTCGCGATTTTCGGTGGCTACCCGACCGCCCTGCCATTGACCGCGATAAAGATTGCCTTCGCCCTTAACTTCAAAAAACATTATGTGAACGACTCGGGAGCCGATTTCCAGCTCAAAAGGCTCGTCCCTAAAATTATAGATACCCATCGTGAGCCCCCTGTGGTAGCCGGGCGGTACCTGGCCGCCGAAAGCAAAGACGCCTGAGCGAAACAGGGTAGATCGCGGAGTCATCAAAGCCAATAGATCCTCGGTCATATTGACCGATTCGATTGTCTTCATGAGTAGTATGTTTTGGGCGCCAAGATCACTCTTTTCGCCCCATCGACTTCGTGGCTGGCCAAGATTTCGACGCTTGGTGTCTCTCTTTCGGTTATTCCCAGAAAGCCTAAACCGGAAAGCGCATACAATTCGCCGATCCGTAAATCAAAACCGGCACCTTCCGGTTCCTTGAGTTCTCGATCCGAAAGGCCTTCGACTAATTTTTTTTCCTCAACCAAACGATGAAGTTCCTTAATGCCTAAAACCATAAAATTAGATTTAAATTATTTTTTCGACGACTTGATATTCCAAAACCACACTGTTCTCATTTAATTCCTGGACCGAAACCAGCCTGAGGCGGGATTTAATCGGCTTCGTGAAAAGGGTCAGTCCTTGACCGAAAGAAACCGGTTCGATTGTCAGATAAAGTTTCTGGACTAGGCCGGCTTCCATGAAAAGGGTGTAAATTGAAGGCCCGCCGATGATTGCCGCTTTAGTATAGCCTCTTTTTTCAAGGTCAGCTAAAAGCTCGTCTGGTTTTAGCTGGGTCGTCTCGACTCCCTCGAATGATTGCGTTCGCGAATAAACGACATTCAGTCGATCCTTAAGCGGCCGGCCAAGGGTCTTAAAAGTAGCCGATCCCATAACCACCACGCCGGCTTCCTTGGTGATTCGAGCGAAGAATTTTTTATCTTCGGAGCTCGACCAATCGGCCGCTTGGCCCTTGTTTTCAGCCAGGAATCCGTCGGCGCTCAATACGGCAATGATAAAAATTTCCATAGACAAATATTTATTTTGACTTCATAATACCCCAGAGAAGCTAAATCTGCACTTATACTCTTTTTTACCTAAGGGAGTATAGGGGGGAAAAGGGGGAAGTGGGGTTTTGCTTAAAAAACGTTTAAAAGAACTTGAAATCAGTCATGAGGCCCTATAACGAACGAATTCCCGACACTCAATATCAAGACCTTCTCCGTAAAATTATGGTCGAAGGGATAGAAATAATGCCAATCCACGGTGTGAAAGCTAGGATGCTGGTGGGTCAACAGATTAGATATAAATTAGAGAATGGCTTTCCGATAATTACCGAACGAGATCTTTCGGGTCCTTTTTTAAAAGGAGCGTTAGCAGAACATATTGCCTTTCTTCATGGCGCTCGC